>CAXNNO010000315.1:0-3489 GCA_964203555.1 Bacteriovoracales bacterium | reverse complement strand
TAAGAAGAGAAGAATTTTCGAAAAGACTCCCGTGTAGAAAAGTATGCTACGTTCTTCTTTTGAATATTTTTTTTGCCTGTCTTTAGGGCTCGGTTTATATCTTTTTTGACTGAAGATAAGTCTTTAATTCGGCAATAAAACACTTTATTTTTTCTCACTTTCTAACTCCTTGACCTTAGACAGAAAATAATCCAAGGCGTATTCCCAGTTTGAAATCATTAATTTTGTTCTCTCTTCATCTTTTGTGTGTTCATGAAATCCTAAAGGTTCATGATTATCAATTAAAATCACCAAAGTATTTGTAGGAATATGAATTTAGCGAAATTTGGATTTTGTGCCATCTGGAAATTTTTTTGACTTGGATACCTTCCAAACAATAATATCCAACAAGTAATTGGTGGATTCTGTAACGCTTCGATGAGAAATAAATTCTTCAGCTTCTTTCATATGTTGACTCAATTGGAATCTGGTGAAAAGGTCAATTGGCATATATGCTTTAAGGCTATATATTGTAAGTAACTAATGGTTTTAGTCATACTATTGCCCGAAATTAAACTCTCATTTACTTACCACTTTTTTTTATTTTTATTTCTTCATGTATCTGATGAAGCCTGAAAAATTTAAGCCATCAATCTTTCAGTAAGGCCTGCTTGAGCATCATCTCTTCATATTTTTCCAGGTTTGAGTCCGGCCCTGACGTTTGTCCGCAAGTTGAAGAGTAAACCACGGCCGAGTCTCATTCATATAAACGGTCTTGGGTTCAAAATTGATGATTTTTTTGCCTCATGCTCCCCCGCCTGCAACTGATTGAGTTCAAGCCTTTTAATCAGGAGTTGGGGATGGGTTTCCTCCACTTGTTTCAAAGGCCAGCTGATAGGAGTGACCTGCTGGCAGTTCTGGGCGAAAAGAGGAAAGGATATAAGTGTAAGTACCAGAATTATTGAGATGTTCATGCATTTTGTTTTAAGTTAAAAGTGGTGTGCCTATTAACGACTATTTTGAAGGATCCTTTATTCCCTTCGAATGTTCCTGATAGTTACTCTCAGGCATGAATTCTCCCTGAACGCCCATTTTTTGAGCATTTTATTAAGGTAAATCCCATAGCTCAAAAAAAACGGCATCTATTTACCTACGTTTGGGGCCCCATCACGCTTTATTTGTAATATTCTAAATTGGGTTTATGATAATCAGGTTTCCCTAATCAAAGGTTTAACTTATGAACGATCTTTTTAAGTCCCAAGACTCGCGGTTTGCGTTGAAAACGGCCGGACTGGTTACCTTGGTTCCCTTACTCATGGTTGCATTGGTGATCTACTCAGTTTGGTTACTTCTGGCCATGAATTTTTCCTATTTCCTCTCCAATGGTATTCCTTTAAATGAAGAGAATATTGATGTGTTTACGGATTATCTGATGCAAACTCAAATTGAGTACTTGCCCTATGCGGGGCTTTTCTTTGTGTGTGTTTTCTTTATTGGGCTTTTTCTTTCCTACATTATCTTGAGACCTTTTAACGAACTCAAGGAGATGTGCTCTGAACTCATTAATTCAAAGGACGAAAAAATCCGCATTGTGGGACTTGAACGAAGTAAACTTCTGATCAAATTAGGTAACTTTCTTTGTAAATATTATCATGCTAAAAAGAATGGAACTCCCATTTCCATCCCGGATGATCTGAGGACAGTCGCCAGACCCACCATGGATCTTATTTTTTATTTTCAGTTCTTCTGCCTGATTTTTATTTTAATGACTGTGGCACTTATTTCAATTTATGTGTTTGCAGACCAGCTTCACGCTTCCATTGTTCAAACGGCGATCCAGGTCCTTAAGTCTCCCAAAGGTATGTCTACTTTTCTCAGTTCTCAGAGACCCATTTTTGATATGCTCACAATCGTTCCGGGGATTCTGGGATGCATTCTCTATGTTGCTATCGCTAGAATCATTATCAGAAGGGTAGAAGGTGCCACTTTTGGATACGTGCGGGACATTTGTGAAGTGGCCAACGGAAATACGTTAAAAAGACTTTCCCCTCGACAGGAAGACCCAGGTCGTCGTGCAGCAGCTGCGATTAATGAAGTGCTCGATAACTTACATCCAAGACCAGTTCCAAAAGTGGAAACGGAGGAGGATGAAGCGATCAAACTTGCAAACTGCCCGATCTAGCTGGTGCAGATTTATGAATCTTCCTCACTTGCCCTAAGCGTTTTCTGAGTCAAGAAACAGTATCACTGAGCGTCCAATTATTGATATTGGGTATGATTATTTTCTTGTGACGAATCTTGTGATGAAATTTGATTGTGAGAGATCTCTGATAATTCCCTGAGAAGACCAAGTGTCTTTTCAGGCAAATCATCAATCCCTATTCCTTCAAATTGCAATTGCTTTAATTTTTTTAATAATTTTGCAACACTCATTTCTATGTCTTGAAATTCCTTATGGTGAGGGCGGAAGGGGGTTGCCATAATGGCATTTTCTACACCCTGAGATTTTGCGATCTTCACAAATTGCTTTATCTCCCGAACAGGAAGCTCTTTTATATGGTCCATTGCCATATCCTGATCTTCTTTTTTTAGCCTTACGATTTCATTGGTCTGGCTGAGTGATAGTTCCCCATTCCTGCGAGCATTTTTAACAGCATGAGATGCCATTTCGTCACGATTGATGGCCTGATGAATCTGCTTTGGGGAGAGTCCTGTTTTTTCAGATACCATATGGAGAAACTTTTCGGCCGGAAGAATGATTTTCTTATTTTCTGACCCTCCCTCCGTCTCATCCAAAGGAAGGTCTTCAGAGGGATGGAGATTCTGATAAATTTCCTTCGCTCGCCGAAGATGTGATTCGATCTCAATTGTCGTCAGATCTTTTCGGACCAGATTCTCATCAATTGAAATAAGTTCCTGCTCGAGCTGATTTTTGTCTACAACGATTACCGCTGCTTCAAGATGGCCCAAATTCAAAAGGGCCTGGAAGCGTCTTGCACCGGCAAGGATAACATTGTCGGGGGATATAACCAGGGGGGCAATAAGACCAAGAGTCTCAATGGATTTTTCTAGCTCAGTCACATCGGTTCCCATGCGTAAATACGGATTAGTTGCTTTGAGATCACTCAGCTTTCTTTTTTCCACTTCAGACTCCCGTCATAAATTTTTCCTCATTTTGCTTTAAGGGAGTCCTTTTGTCAGGAAATGATTTTCGCAAATTCTTACATTCCATTAAAAATGTTTATTTCACTCGTCTCTCAACTCATTTCTTAATTTGTTCAAAAATATATCTCTAAAATATGATCCAGATCAGTCTCCACCTTTGCTGGAGGTGCTAGTTTTTGTTTATGAATTTTTGCGTGCATTGTGATGAATTGGCCGCATCTCCACTTTATCAGAAAGAAGACAGGGACTTAGTCAGACCTTTCTGTTGTGAAGGGTGCTTAACTGTTTATAACATCCTCCACTCCAAAGGGTTGGAGTCTTACTATGATCTTAAAAATAATTCCG
>CAXNNO010000314.1:0-3492 GCA_964203555.1 Bacteriovoracales bacterium | reverse complement strand
CAATGGGGATATCTCGAGGGAAAACCACCCTGGGCGGCAAGAATATTAATGGTATCGTAGTCGCAGACTTCAAAAACTTGTGGAAAAAAATCGAGACCATACTCAACAGCATATCCCTCAATCTCATTTTTTAAATTAAGAAGTTCACCAGTGATGGGTTTTGATCGGTTCATTAAACTCCCTTCCCTAAAAACTCTTTAATTGAATCCAGGATGCCTTCCTTATTCTTAATTTTAGACAGAATAAGCTTATCGGCATCCGAACCATAACGGACCGTCAAATCCTTGAAAAATTGACCTGAACCATAGCGACTTTCAACCTGGCCGTAGCAGAAGACATTTGAAACCGGAAGAATGACTTTATCAAGAAGCTCAAGACAAAGTTTGGTATCATCTGCAGACCAGTTATCACCATCTGAAAAATGGAATGGATAAATATTCCAATCATTAGGATTATAATCTTTTTCAATTATATCCTTACATAAATTGTAGGCAGAAGAAATAAGCGTTCCACCGGATTCACGAGTGCGAAAAAAGGTTTGCTCATCCACTTCTTTGGCAGTGGCATCGTGGATAATGTAACGAATTTCAATATCTTTATATTGAGATTTAAGCCAAAGATTTATCCAAAACGACTCTGTCCGAACAATTTCCTTTTGCTCATCCCCCATGGATCCAGACACATCCATCATGTAAATGACCACGGCCGCATTCTGCATTTCAACTTTGGTATCAGCGGAGCGATAACGAAAATCCCTCCGGATCGGAATAACGGCAGGATTCTCCGGATCATATGAATCCATGGCGATTTGCCTCTTGAGTGCCTGTTTATAGGTCCGACGCAAATGACGAAGCGAATCTGGTCCGGTTGTTCCGATATTTGTGTAGCGATCAACGACAGATTGAAGAGATTTTTTTCCCTTGGGTTCGATATTAGGCAGATGAAGTTCCTCGCCTAAGATACGCGCTAGTTCTTCAAGTGAAAGCTCCACCTCAAGCTCTTTATTCCCTTCGCCTTCACCGGCCTCACCCTGACCAGGTTTCCCGTTAGGGTCTCGCTGGCCATCCACCGGATCACCGGATTGACCCTGACCCTGTCCAACTCCACCCTGGGATTTATCACCAAAGCGAAAGCGAGGGATGTCAATCGTAGGCATCGGCACTGTGAATTTATCAGTTCCCTTAGGAATGATCTGATTCCCCTGGGAAACATACTTCCGAAGATTGTCCCGGATTTTACCCTTCACAATCTTTCTGAATCTAGCATGATCACGCTTTATCGGATGATCCACTCTTGATCTCCTTCACCTGTTTGCGATTTAAGACTTAATCGAATCGCCTTTGGCAAAAATTGATGCCACAAAATTCAATGCGTCCGTAGCACATATATCGCAATAGTTGAAATTTTTGATAAGTCGGCTCTTAACGACTTCAATTTTTTCCTGAGTTTGCTTATCCACGACGTTTGAAATAATGGTCGTGAGCTTAATCGTGTCTCTCTGGTCTTCAAAGAGTTTTAACTCAAGGGCCCGGTGAAGACGCTCATTCATTTTATAGTCAAAAGTTTTTCCCTCGATGGCGAGAGCTCCGATGTAATTCATCAATTCGCGACGAAAGTCATCTTTTCGGCTCTCGGGAATATCAATTTTCTCTTCAATCGCCCTCATAAATCTCTCATCCGCTTCTTCCAGTTTATTGGAGTATTTATTACGGATTTTTTCTTTCTGAGTATAGGCCTTTACATTATCTACGTAGTTTGCACACAAAGTTTGAATCGCTGATTCATCGACTGAGATTGCTTTTTGAACATCGTTTTTGACAATATCCTCATATTCCTGGCGACACACGGCCAGCATTTCGCGGTATTGATCCATTTGTTCAGGAGAATTAACCAGGGCGTGATGCTTAAGGCCTGACTCCAGTTCATTGAAAACCATGAAAGGATTAAGACATCCGACATGGCCATTTTTCACCAGCGCATTTGAAATTTTATCCTGAATGTATCTTGGAGAAATGCCTTCAAGACCCTCGCGAACTGCTTCTTTACGAAGCTCTTTAACGTTATCCTCATTGTAGCCCGGAAGTGTCTTTCCATTATAAAGCTTGAGCTTTTGAAGTTTTGTTAAGTCTGATTTCTTGGGCTCTTCCAGGCGCGTGAGAATCGCCCAGGTTGAGGCCATCTCAATCGTATGAGGGGCAATGTGAATATTTGGGATGGTTTCTTTATTGTAATCCTTACGATAAATGCGAGATTCCTGATCAAGACGAGTGATGTAAGGAACGTCAATTTTTACTGTACGGTCACGAAGAGCTTCCATGAATTCGTTGGATTGAAGCTTTCGATACTCGGGTTCATTGGTATGCCCCAAAATCACGAGATCAATATTTGTTTGTGCAAATTTTTTCGGCTTGATCGACTGCTCCTGAGAGGCCCCAAGAAGATCATACAGGAATGCCACATCCAGCTTCAGCATCTCGATAAATTCAACAATTCCCCGGTTGGCAATGTTAAATTCTCCATCAAAATTGAAGGCACGGGGATCGGAGTCAGATCCATAGATGGCAATTTTTCGATAGTTAATGTCACCTGTTAATTCAGTTGAATCCTGATTCTTTTCATCTTTTGGCTGGAAAGTTCCAATACCACGACGATCTTTCTCAGAAAGGATGAAGCGCTTTACGCGAAGATGCTTAATGACCTTATTCCAGTCCCCGTCATATTGGAGCATGTATTCATTGAGAATAAATCGGCAGGCCGGATTAACTTCGCCTTTAATTTTAACTTTATATTTTGATGTGTTGACCTTAGCGAGTTCTCCTAAAAATCTCTCACGCACTTCAGGTGGCAGAAGCTTTAATGGTTCTTCATGCATGGGAGAGGTAAAAATCTTTGCTCCTCCAAGAATCGGAGAACCCTCTTCATCGATCCAGTCATATGTATAGAGAGCGCCTTCATCTGTTCGGGAGTAGTGCTCAAGCCCTTTTTTAAGGAGGCGAGCAATCGAGGATTTTGCTGATCCCACCGGACCATGAAGAAGAAGAACGCGTTTCTCAGTTCCGTAGCCGAGTGCCGCAGATTGAAAGAAATTCACCATTTTCATCAGGTGAACATCAATCCCGAAGATGGCATCTTTTCCATTTTCAAACGGATCATCAAAAAAGTGATATCGAACAACATCTTTTTTATATTCTGTGTACTGAGACGTCCCGTAACTCATAATCATGTCGTAAATTCGCTGGAAAGAATTTCTTGCGATTTTAGGATTTTTCATCACAAGGTCAACGTACTCCTGAAAAGAGCCGACCCAATGTAGATGAGAGAAGTCTTTCGGATTATAGTGTTGTGAGATGAATGACTGGATATCAAAACTGGAGCTTGCCATGAACTTCCTCCCCGAGGTGAATTTTCTAAAATATGAGTCCCGCCTTAATTGTACGATGTTAACCCAACTTCTCCAAACAAATACGTTTCGACCAACGGGAACCGTCAGGC
>CAXNNO010000313.1:0-3512 GCA_964203555.1 Bacteriovoracales bacterium | reverse complement strand
TGTGAATGGATCTCAAGCCTCTGAGCTTCAGTTTAAGTACGAACATGCCATGATAGAAAAGCATCTTGATGATGCCAAGAAACTTCAGATCAAATTCAATGAATTTAAGGCAAAAGAAGTTGCTGGCAAAGATAATTTAAAAGGGCTTTTAGCAGAAGAAGCTTCTATTCAAAACGAGTTAAAGGCGATTGTTGCCGTTAAAACGGATGCTGAAAAAGAATTGAAAAATCTTCTTGGTGATAAAGAGAGAATGCTTCTGGCAATCTCCTCAACAGAGAAAAGTCCGGTCTGGGCGCTGAGAAATTCTCCGTTTATTGATTTTCTTGATCCAACTATTAAAATTCGTCAGTACGTTGTTCAAAATGCAACCAACGACTTTTATTTTCAGCATGTACCTAAGATTGACCGTTGTACAACTTGTCACGTGTTTATTGACAGGCCTGGCTATGAAGATCAGGAAAACCCATACAGAACTCATCCGAAAGTTGGTTCACTTGCAGTAGGTGCCAACTCAGCCCACCCGGCTAAAGATTTCGGTTGTACATCTTGTCACGGCGGAGTGGGTGATAGGGTTAACGATTTTAATTCTCCTGCCCATATTCCTCAAAATGCCGAACAAGCAAAAGTTTGGAAAGAAAAGTATCACTGGCATGAGCCCCACAAAGTTCCTCAGCCAATGGTCCCTCTTCAGCATACTGAAGGTATGTGTATGAAGTGTCATAAGGATCAGGAAAGACTTCCAATGGCCGACAAGCTTAATAACGGTCGTCAGGTGATTGAAAATTATGGTTGCTATGCTTGCCACAAGATCGAAGGCTGGCAGCACCTGAATAGCAACAAACCAGGCCCATCACTTTACAAAGTAACCTCAAAAGTGAAGAACCATGAGTGGATTAAGAACTGGATCTGGAATCCGTTCTCGTTTAATCCTAAATCTCGCATGCCTCATTATTTTGAGCAGGCCAATAATTCGAAACCTGAATTCAAAAAGAAAAACATAGTAGAAGTTAATGCTATGGCCGAATACATCATTAAAACCTCCAAGGAATATAAACCCTTGACTCGATTTAATGGTGGTAATGCCCAGAATGGTAAAACTCTCATGGAAACAGTTGGTTGCGTTGGCTGTCACATGATTGAGGGAATTGAAGACAAATGGAATGCCGTTGGTCAGCGTAAAGGTCCATACCTTGTGAATCTCGGATCAAAACTAGATCCTGATTGGCTTGTTTCATGGCTTAAGCAACCAAATCACTACGACCCAACTACGATCATGCCTTCATTTCGTCTCACCGATAAAGAGGCCAATGATATGGCAGCTTATTTATTGGGATCAAAAAACTCACAATTCGAGTCCCTCACCTTTCCTCCAATAGACAAAAAGATCAGGGATGAAATCCTTGTAGAGGATTATCTCTCTGCTTTCGAAACCATCAAAGCTGCTCAGGGGAAACTTGAGAAAATGTCTGATGAGGAAAGAACGACGGAGCTTGCAAAACGCTCGATTAATAAATATGGCTGTTACTCTTGTCATGAAATTCATGGATTCGAAGGCGATCTGCCTCAAATCGGGCCGGAGCTTTCTAAAGAGGGTTCAAAACCAGTCGAGCAGTTCGGTTTTGGACAGCAAAAACAAGTACCCCACACACGCCAAGGCTGGTTAGCTCAGCATTTAAAATTGCCTAGCATCTGGGATGTTGGAGTTCCTAAGCCATTTAAAGATCTGAATAAAATGCCTAATTTCTATCTAAAGGACCAAGAAGTCGAGGCCATTGTTGGAGTAGTACTCGGCATGGTTTCAGATAGAATCCCTCTTCAAGGCCAGAAGAGACTCAGCGCAGGTGAGAAGCAATACTACGATGGAATGAAAATCGCCAATAAGTATAACTGCTACGGCTGTCACGCGATTGATGGCATCGGTGGAGCTCTATCAAAAGCCTATGAGGACCAGAATTATGGCCCTCCTTACCTCACTCGAGAGGGGTGGAGAGTTCAGACAGATTGGCTCTATGACTTTTTGAAAAATGTTCATCCAATTCGAACATACGTGAATGTAAGAATGCCTTCCTTCCCTTTCACTCACGATGACCTTAATAAGCTTGTCATGGGATTCCAAGGTGGAAAAGACCAGCCAACATTTGAAGCACCTGTAAAAATTGAGTGGGAACCAGGTGAACGTGAAGCTGCCCAGAAAATCTGGAATGAATTGGCGTGTACAACATGCCACTCTTCAGGATTCACAAGTGATGATCCTCAGGCACCAAATCTGCATTTCGCCAAAAAACGTCTTCGAACAGAATGGATGGAAGCTTGGATTACAAATCCACAGAAGTTTCTACCTTATACCAGTATGCCAGCCTTCTGGGACGATGGTAGCGGCAATCTCATTCCCGCAGTTGAGGGAGTACTTGATAACGACCCTAAACGCCAAATCCGTGCAATAAGAAAATGGGTCCAGGAATTTGGTTACGACAAGAGCCCCGTCCCATTTCCCCGAAATAATTAATTCCAACCACATCGATTAGATATTTGATCAGAATCAATTATCTAATCGATGTTACCTAAATTAAAAATTGAAAATCAGTACATTTCGAGAAACTAGAAAATTTGAATTCATATTTGTGCATATTTCTAGGCATATAAACATGGGCCTTATCGTTTATTTAATAAATGAATCTCAACCCAAAGAACAATGTCGAGGAGCGAAAAAATGTAGCAGGACATTGATAAACTAATTTATGAAAGAAATCTTAAATGAGATAGTAACTGACTAACCAAAAATTCATCTTACTAAGATAAAATTCCGAGACGTGAACATTTGAAAGAGAACAATAAGTCCAAAAAAACGTCGAAAGGTTAAATCCACAAAAAAACCAGACGACAGGACGAACAAACAAATAACCAAACAAAAAATCACCATCCATGCCGCCAAAAAATGGCAATTGCGTAAGCAAAAACGCCTTACAAAAATTTTACATATTAATTAATTTCATCGTTGACAAAGAATTGCCTCATCCACTAAATTAACCGCTCGCGAATTTATCAAGCTGGGGGTGTAGCTCAGCTGGGAGAGCAGTAGCTTTGCAAGCTACGGGTCGCAGGTTCGATCCCTGTCATCTCCACCACTTTTTTCTCGATATAAAGAGAAAAAGTTTGATGAAAAAATTCTGAAGATTTTGAAAAATAAATCTAGACGAATGAAAATTGAACTGATAAAACGCTAACCTCTTTGACAACTTAATAACGATTAAATTTTTTGATGCTTTCGGGCATCAAGATGAGATGAGAATGGAACCCGTTCAATTGCCTAGTCAGCCGTAAGATTTAGTGTCTTCGGATACAGGCTGACGGCAGTACGAGAAATCGCTACTGATTTAGATCAAATTGAACTAATTCTGTAACAAGAATTTAGAGTCACCAAATAAACTTTAAGCTTTATTTAAATATATACTTGGAGAGTTTGATTGTGGCTCAGAACGAACGCTGGCGGCGTGCCTAATACATGCAAGTCG
>CAXNNO010000312.1:0-3525 GCA_964203555.1 Bacteriovoracales bacterium | reverse complement strand
GATCCTGCATCGTCAGCAAATAGTTTAAATCTTTTGAACTAAGTCCAAAAATACTTTCAAAATGTCGGATGTTTCTTATAGCATGGGTCATGAATATCGGATCCTCTAAAAGACCCGCCAGAAAGATGCGACTGCGAGCCTGGGGCGCAGACGTCTCCAGGTTGACAACAAATTCTTTGAAACCAGCTAATTTTCGTTTTTTTATGCGATCTAACATGCTCATAATTTACTCATTATAACTGAGTTCAATTTGAAGAGAAGGTATTATGACTCGTTTTTTATAGTTTGTTGAAAATGATCTGGAGGCGTGACTTTAAGGTGTGAAGAAAATCTTCATCAAACTGAAAAGGTAAAGATAAGCGTAACCCATTCAGAGCTACCGCACTGAGACCCATATGAAGCAAAACGGGACTTGCTTTAGCGGCACCACTGGAGCAAGCAGATCCTGAGCTAATTTCTACTCCATTTACATCAAACAAGGCCAAGGCAACATCGCCGGGTAGATTATTCAGATAAAAATAGATGGTATTACTGGCGGAGTTCGAATCATCAAAAACAACCCCGGAACGGAGATTATTCTTCATGAATAATACAAGCTCATTTCTTAACCGAAGGGTGTTTAATACATCTACATTTAACAGATCTGAAAGAGCGAGAGAAATACTTTTAATACCCAAAATATTCTCGGTGCCAGATCTTAAATTCCCTTGTTGGGACCCTCCTGAGATTAGGGGATGAAAGGGAAGCTCATTTCTGAAAAAGGAAAACCCCACACCTTTGAGGGACCCAAACTTATGAGCGGAGTAGCTCCAGATATCGCCACATGAAAGTCTCGCCCAATTGGGTATTTTCCCAGGCACCTGAACTGCATCAATGTGAATGAAGAGGTCCGGTATTGTTTTGAATTTTACTAATTCATCAATATCTGAAATCTGCCCCGTCTCATTGTGTACCCAAAGGTGGTGATAAAGAATAATGAGATCGGGATTATTATCCTTTTTGTCTTTAAGTGCCTCAAAATTGACATCGTGACTGTAACGTAAATTTAGATCTCTTTTAATTTCAAAAAATTTAACATGAGGTCCGTAATATTTATCAGCGAGACTCGTTACTGCAGGATGATCTGTTTTTGAAAAACAAATCAAGAGCTCTTTGCCACTTAAGCGGGCCGTTTCTGAAAAAGAATAGGCAAAAGTATGAAAGGCCTCCGTTGCACCGGAATGAAAAAAAAGCTTGGTATCTTTTTCTGATTTATTGAAGGTTTTATAAATTAAGGATCGAGTTTCGTTCACACTCTTTCTTGATGCTTTACCATCTGTGTGCTGACTTGAAGGATTCGCAAAAATTAAAACATCGCCAGCCTCAAGCCATTTTGAAACTGACTGTGAGAGTGGCGATGTCGCATTATAATCAAGATACAAACGTTGAAGATTCACCTGGAGAGGTATACCAGATTTACTGGTTCATTTCTCCAATATTCTGGCGAATAACTGATTCTTTCCCGCCGGCTTCAGAAGCTGTAGCTCCGAACGCAGCTGTTACACCTTTACGAGCAAGATCGCCCAGAGTCGTCGTAGCAAGATAGTCCTGCATGATTGTCCCTAGATTTTCGAAATATGACTTCGTAAGGTTGAATTCTTTCGTATCAACAATGGCGTTGATTTCATTGCCGGACTCATCCTTCATGATTTCAATACCGGAGCTTGGAATTCCAAGAATATCGCGAGCAGGATTGATGTTCTCACCTACGCAGTCAAGAACGTCTTTTATTGAAATTTCGTCCTGAGAACGTGCGAGAACATAGCCACCACCTGGGCCACGAACTGACTTCACTACTTTTCCTGTGCGAAGCTTTCTGAAAAGCTGCTCAAGATAGTGAAGAGAAATTGATTGTCTTGTTGAGATTTCTTGTAATCTTACTGGGTTTCCATTTGAGTGGAAAGTAAGGTCAAGCATAGCTCGAACTGCGTAACGGCCTTTAGATGTAAGTCTCATTGTCTTCCTCCATAAATCCAAAAAAGTTGGTAATTTTTGATCGGGCTCCGAAACCATCCTTGTCGCCCGAAGAGACTTTACTCTGAATGTCGCTCACGGCAATCCAGACTAAATATCTCCTAAATAGTATGACCTTTTCTATTTTCTCACGTCAACTTTTAAATCTGAAACATTTCTCTATTTTTTTGGCACATCAGAGAAGTGCTAAAAAAAATGATTGTTATCAATAGGTTACAATCGAAACACGACTGCTCGGTGTTATCTTCCCCTAGGCAAAAAACTCCGACTAATTCGGTTATTCTTCGCTTAAAGAATAGAGATAAAAGTTCCTGGATGAGCCCTCGGGATGTTCGGTGGTCGTTTCATTGATGGAGATTTCTAAAAGGTAGGAGGAATATTCCTCAGGTAGTTCTCTCATTAATCGTCGGGCAAATCTCATACCCCATTCGACAAAAAAATACTGTTTATCTTCGAGATAAATCGACAATTCTAATTGGAGTATTTCTTCATTCTTTTCTATCCGATAAAAATCGGCATGAAGGAAATTTTTTGTTTCTGATAAAATGGAATATGTCGGACTAAGTGTGCTACCTTCACCGATGAAGGCCTGGGTAAACGTGGTCTTTCCCGCACCAAGATCACCTTCAAGCACGACCATTGATGGAATCTTGGCAAGATCCTTCAGCTCATACACGATGTAGGATAAATCCGATTTGAAAACTTTTTTCCATTCACGAATGAGCTTTTTATTCATACTTATTCTTTGAGCAATTGATCCAAAGCTTTAAAAGCTTCCGGAAAAGCATCAATTAAACTGGTCGCCGTCATGGCCCTTACGCCAAATTTTTCTGCAGCATATTTTCCAGACCAGGTGTGAATGAGTACGCCCAAAAGGATTGTTCGATTTAAATTTTCATAAATATTATAAAGCGAATCACGTTTTTTAAGATTTGCTTCCTGGGCAATAAATCCTCCGAGAATACCCGCCAATACATCCCCGACTCCGCCGGAGGCCATGCCATCGTTTGGAGAAAAGTTGAAAAATGTTTTGCCATTAGGAAAGGCAAGATAGGTACAAGGGCCTTTGAGGATCACCGGACAATTGATTTGCTCCATCGTTTCTTTGAGATGGAAGTACGGCTCTTTCTGAACTTCTTCGATCGGGATTCCGGTAAAGCGGGAAAATTCTCCCAAATGGGGAGTCATGAGAGTCGGTGCATTTCTGACCTTAAAGACTTCAGCGTCGTCCTTAATATTTAAAACATTGATGGCATCGGCATCTAAAACGACCGGCCCTGAGAAGTTATTGAGTATCTCTAAAACAAGTGCACGTGACCTGAGGGAGCGACCAAGGCCCGGCCCGATGATAATTGAATCGTATTTTTCAAGATCCTTGATGAGCTTGCCCCATTTGGCCTGATCATTGGGAATAAAACCCGTCATCACTTCTGGTATGAGTCTCGACATAAATTCTTGATACTGAGGCTCCCAGGTAGAAGCTGTCACCAGACCGGCACCAACCTTCAAGGC
>CAXNNO010000311.1:0-3525 GCA_964203555.1 Bacteriovoracales bacterium | reverse complement strand
CAAAATATGTGCTCTCCTCCAGGAAGGGAAGAAGGCATTTAAGGCAAAAAAATGATGGGAAAATTTTTGGATCATCTCTCATCACTAGAGCGTTTAGGTGCATCAGTTCTTATTTTCTTCCTCACGGCATTTGTTGTGATTGATGTGGGGGCGAGAGAAATTTTCCAGACAGGAATTCCTTGGGCACAAAAAGGTGCTGTTTATATGATGATATGGGCCGGCTTTTTAGGTGCTATTCTTGTGACTCACAAAATAGAACATCTAAGGCCGGAGGTTGCCGATAAACTCTGGAAAGGCAGAGGAAAGATTTTTTATCTTCGGATTCAAAATCTTGTGGTCTTTTTATTTACCTCACTCATGGCCTGGTATTCCCTTCAATATGTCGCCGAGTCGAGAGAATTTGGCGACAGGAATGTTATCCTCGATATGCCCATGTGGGCCTTGCAGACAATTATTCCCTACACTTTTATCTCCATGAGTTTAAGGTATTCGTATTTAGTTTTATTTCCACGGGATAAAGATTCACAGGCGGTTCACTAATGTCAACGGGACTTCTCATTGCCTTTGCACTGGTTATTTCTCTCCTCTTTGGTCTGCCTCTATTTGTCATCATGGGTGTTTTGTCGGCCATCTGTTATGTGAATGTTTCCGGCGAAACTCTCTCGGTAATAGTAGGTGATATATTTTATGCCGCTGATAAGGAAATTTTATTAGCAATACCACTTTTTATTCTTGCCGGACAAATCATGACAAAGGGGAGCATCTCCCAAAGATTGATTAATTTTGCAAAGTCCTTAACTGCTGGAATACCAGGCGGACTTGGACTTTCAGCAGTCCTGTCTTGTGCTGTGTTTGCCGCAATCTCAGGTTCATCACCGGTTACTCTTATTGCAATTGGATCTTTAATGTACCCGGCCCTCGTCGAGGCAGGATACTCCAAGAAACTGGCCTCTGGAGTTCTCTCAACAGGCGGAACGTTGGGGATCATCATCCCACCCAGTATTCCCATGATCATTTTCGCCATTATGGCGGGAGTCAGCGTGGTCGATCTTTTTAAGGCCGGGATTGGTCCGGGAATTCTTCTGGTGGTTTTACTTTGTGGTTACATGCTTTATGCCCGACCCAGGTCTCTCAGCACATCTTTTAGTTTCTCTGATTTCCTTTTAAGTCTTCGAAAAGGTATTTTTTCCATACTGATGCCACTCATTATTTTGGGAGGAATTTACAGCGGTTTTTTTACTGCCACCGAGTCTGCAGCTGTGGCGGTTGTGTATGCCATCATTGTTGAATTTTTTATTCATCGTGAGATTACTTTTAAAAAGTTCATTTTGGTCTTTGGGGAAACCGCCGAGATGCTGGGAATGCTTTTTCTCATCCTCATTCTCGCTGTCAGTCTTAATAAGTTTATGACCTTTGAGCAGTTGCCGCAGCAGATGGTGGAATGGATGGCGGGCATGATTTCTTCAAAAGTCGGTTTCTTGATAGCTGTCAATGTTCTGCTTTTGATCGTGGGATGCTTTATGGATATCATGAGTGCTATTTTGGTACTTGCTCCAATTCTTACTCCGATGGCGATTCATTACGGGATTAACCCCATCCATTTTGGTATCATCATGATTGTGAATCTTGAAATTGGCTACCTTACGCCTCCGATAGGTATCAATCTTTTTGTTGCCTCAGGAGTTTTCAAACAACCTTTAATCGATATCATTAAAGCTGTTTTGCCGTTTTTACTGGTCATGATTTTGGGTCTGGCCGTGATATCGATCTTCCCTGAAATTAGTCTTTATTTCGTAAGCAAGGGGTGATTCATTTCACCCCGCTTTATTTACATAAAGAAATTAAAGGGAATTCCCAGGAGAAAGCCTGCTCCAAGGATGATCGCTGTTCCAACCAAGATAGTACCAAGTGTCTTATTAATAATATTACCCATAAATGATCTCCTCCCTCTAGTTTAATAGCGTGGGATGTTTGGGTCAATCTCAATAGACCAGGCATCAATTCCGCCCCTAAGAGAGAGGGCATCATATCCATGGAACTTAAGGAATTGAGTTGCGTGTAAACTTCTCACGCCGTGATGACAATAGACAATAAGGGGAAGCTTATCATGGGTCAATTCGTTATAACGAACCTCAAGTTCATGGAGCGGAATGTGAACACCCCCAAGATGACAAAAGTCCCGCTCATCATCTCTTCTCACATCCAGCAGATGGAATGGTTTTTTTTCTTTCATCCATTTCTCTATTTTTTTATTGTCAATTTCCATTAGTGCCCACCAATAGTTATGACACTTCCTGCTTTCACACTTTCAACAATCCAGGTATTTCCGCCAATGATAGAACCTTTACCAATGACAGTATCTCCCCCCAGAATGGTAGCGTTGGCATAAATGACGACATCATCTTCAATCGTGGGATGCCTTTTTATGGATTGGAGTTTCTTTTTTACCGAAACTGCACCCAGAGTAACACCCTGGTAGATCTTAACGTTTTTTCCGATGATCGCAGTTTCTCCAATAACCACTCCTGTGCCGTGATCGATAAAGAAGCTTTCAGCAATCTTTGCTCCTGGGTGAATATCGATACCTGTTTTTTGATGAGCGTATTCAGTGATGAGGCGGGGAAGAAGAGGAATGCCCAATCCATGAAGTGCGTGGGCAATCCTGTAGGTACAAATGGCATAAAATCCGGGGTAAGTGATAATGATTTCTTCACGGCTGTAGGCGGCCGGGTCACCGGCCAGGGCCGCCAGAGCATCGAGGTCCAGCATCCCGGCGAGAGTTGGTATTCTTTCAAGAAAGATATCCATCTTGTCCGATGACTTAACTTCTCCACCATGGGTCAGAACAGATACCAAATCAAAATAGGTGATGAATTGTTTTTTTAACCGAAGGAGGGATTCTTCAACATCAGCAATCGTGCGAGTTCCCATGAAACCCCTTTCTGGAAAAAGGAGCATGATCAGCTCATCAATGGATTGCCTTACATCGGAGACATTGAGGTGAATCGTCGCATTCTGGAGTCGTTCTTGATGTAAAAACTGAGCTATTTTTTGGGACACAATAGGCCTTTTTAAAAATTAGGGAGAACTCCTAAAACTACATTAAGTTTAGGGGCATTTTCAATTGATCTTCTCTTCTACTGAAAATTCGAAAGTATGGCCTGGGATCAGGTTTTAAATCCTACCTGATTCTCATTGCTTAGGAGGTGGTCCTGACTTTTTTTCTTGGTCTGCCGGAGCGTGATTGGTGTGTAAAGGTGGGCAAGTTAGAAGACATACCAAGGCCCATAGTGTATAAACAAGGCTCTTAAAACGACATTAACACGCAGGAATATTTCAATGAATCTTCGCAGTAAGCTTAAATCAACCGGTTTATTACAAGTCATTGGGAACACTCCCATGATGAAGGTCCAAAGTTTAAGTACCCTCACTGGCTGCGAAATCTTTATGAAATGTGAGCATTTAAATCCTGGCGGAACGATCAAGGACAGGCCCGCACTTAATATGGTTGTTGAGGCCATTGCT
>CAXNNO010000310.1:0-3527 GCA_964203555.1 Bacteriovoracales bacterium | reverse complement strand
TTCTTACTCCGTTGGTAAACTTTGCGGTTTCTCCATCGGTATAAATTGCGTTTAAAGGGACGTTAAATTGTCTGAATGGCGTAATAGTATCGTCCATCCTTGTCTCGTGGATGTTACCATTTTTTAAATTAAATAGTCCTGAGATGCTGTTGGAAAAAGTGGCACCCATAAAAAATAGCGGTGTTACTTCTCCCCCTTTAAACCCAATGGAGATTGTCATTACTGTAAGAAGGCATTTCATAGCAAAATCGTGATAACTCATTTGCTCGACAAATGAACGAGCAATCATATCTGTTCCAATTCCAATATATGGATAGCTATTTGTGAAATAAACGAGAAGGCTAACCAAAAGTCCCCCCATGAGTAGTTTCACTTCAATCCGAGGAAAGATATTTGAAATGAGCTGAGTGTAACCTTTGAGACCCCAGTAGAATAAATGTCCACCTACTCCGGAACTGATAGCAGCGATCAGCACATAGAAGAAAAGATCACCTTGAAATAAAAAACTTACTTCAAATTGCTGATGGGTCGGCCCAAACAGATGAGGTATGAGCAAAGCGATAAATGAAGCCAGGGTGGTACAGACAACAAGCTCTGCTTTTTTTATATGTTTGAAGGCATGTAATTCAAAAGCAAACAGAATTGCGGCCAGCGGAGTACCAAAGATCGATGAAAATCCCGCTGCAATTCCCGAATAAATGAGAAAGGGGCGCATCTCTTTGTAACTCTCTCGCATTTTCGGCATAAGATGAGCGGCACTTGCACCCATAATAACCCCCACTCCTTCTCGCCCTGCAGATCCCCCGAAGAGATGCGTTCCAAGTGATGCCATAAAAATGAAAGGGGCCATCCATGGAGAGACATGAGCATGTTCATTTTCCAATTCCTCCAGGATATAAGGCACTCCCTGATTTACATGATGAGGAATTTTCTTAATCAGGAGTCCAAACAGCAGGCCAAATACTGGAAGTCCCCAGATGAGAATAGGGTAACTCTGCCTGACTGAAGTCATAATCGAGAGGGAATGTAAAAAGAGCGATGATAAAGCACCACTAATGGTACCCACGAATATAGAGATTATGATGACGTTTGAGATTTTGGACATACAACTCCTACGTAAAGCAGGAATCATCAGCGTCCGTTTTAGCGGATCTTAGTGCGGTTAAAGGTGGAATCCATCACCTCAATAAAGGCTAATTTTTTTTATGGACAAAGTAAACCCCTCTTTCTTCGCCCCCTGAAAGTCTTAAATTGTTCGCAGTTAACTGATGATGCCTCTTTATAAAAAAGTCCCATCATTTGGGACTTTTTTATTTTTACACAGCAATCACTCGACGAGAACAAGGACAAATCCGACGAATGAACTCTTCTTCTTTCTGATCCATTTTAAACTGAGTTTCTCGTTTTCTTACACCAAAAAAACTTCCTCGAAACTTAACACTTTATTCGTTAAGCCCAGGTACATTCCGGGTGACCATTCGTGGGCGTGCGGATCAAATTTATTTTTTTTCACAAATTTCGGATTCATAAAATTTACATGCCATTCAAGGTGTAATGAAGAACTTTTTCCGAATGATTTCCTAACCTTTTTCTAAAATCGAGATTAAAAGTATTGGAATCAATCTCATCAATATTTCCTGCAGATCCAGGTCTCTTTTCTGATCAAAGTAAGAGTATTGAAATAATATTAGAAACTTATGTTAAAGACGCCTATCACTCTCTTTCTATTGAAGGCTATCACGTAACCGAGGAATTAATACAGAAGATTGCAAACGGTAATTGGGATCCGGAAAGTCTAGGCTCTGACAAACAACAAATGGAGGCTATGGCCGCTAAAGGTTATTCTATTTCTTTTGATGCAGTTATTGAAAGCGTAAGAAAAATTCTCGAAGGGAAAATGCCAGGTACCGTCTTAGAAGAAGACTTACAAACATGGTATCGAGAGCTTTTTATCCCTCTATTTAAGGCCAATGTCCTGGACCAAGATCGAATTGGCGGCTTTAGGAATAACCTTTCTATCAGATCAAATCAAGAAGAGCAGATTCACTACTTAACTGTGGAAGAGTGGTCGGACTTCAATCATTTTTTTAGGAAACTCAACCCAAGACGGAAGTGTTTGACCAATGATCAATCAGAAATTTTTTATCACCCTTGTTATTAGCTTAGACAGATCTTTGAATTCCCTCAATCTTGTTACGGTGATCGAGGGCCACCAGAATCATGCCCACGTGGGGTTTTGCCAATCTCTCATTCAACAAAATCAACTTTAAGTAAAAGCCTCTTATCCCCATCCCTTAAAGGAGGAGATCTGTGCACAGCTCCCCCAACAATATTATGAAGCCATCTTTCTCCTTTAAGGACAAGCACATCAAGCTTTGGGGCCTGAAAAATGGCCTGTGGATCTAAAACGATGTCTTCATGAGGGCCCTCGCCTAATGATTTTCGTTCAACTTTATCATTCGGAAGCCAAAGCGTTCCCTCGCCCACGTAGGTGCAAAGCATACGAAGCAAGTTTTTATCCACATGAAAAAGTCGACACTTGTCATCCGCTACAGGCTCGATTTTCACAAAGACTTCTTTCGCGTTTGTAACATCCATGAAAGTTCTAATGTTTGTGCACATGTCATTAGCAACCCATCGAGAGAAATCCGGCTCACGAGTCCGCCATCTCTTAAGCTCATTGAAAAGATCATCTTCAAAACTCTCTAGCGCTTCCCTATCAAACTCGCCTTCCAGAACTTCAGTCTTTTCCCACCTGATCTCTGAAGACCAAGCATCCAGGAAGGTAGATAAATTTCTCTGCCAAAGCACGAAATTCACCTCGGGAGACAAAATTGAGCGCAAACTCGATGATTGATTTCCAAACATTGATCCTACAGGACTTGTAAAGTGACTTCTGGCATTTTAACTCTTTCTTTCCAGTTCTCGAACGGATCAGGTATAGCAATTATCGCCTTCAGATCAGTTTCTAATTCATCATCTGTCATTAGACATTTCTGTAGTTCATTTTTTATGATCGGCAGTGACTCTTTGTCTCCGATGAAAACCATTCTCTGGTGTCTGTCCCCCCAAAGTGGATGCCAGGTGTCTTCAATTTCTTTTAATTCCATGGGGTCTTTAGGCCAGAGTTTTTTATCAGAGCCCACAAGCCAGAACCCAGCTGGATCAACGACTCTTTCCGTCCCTGCAATAGCAAGCTCTGCAATAAAATCAGGCTGACTTACAATCCAGAAGATTCCTTTTGCTCTATAAAGCCCTTTGTGTTCTGTGGTTAAAAACTCCCAAAGTCTCGCGTGATGGAAAGGTCGCTTATCTTCAAGCACAAAGCTAGAAATACCATACTCATCCTTTTCTGATATTTCTTCTCCACGCAAGACGGCCTGCCAACCAGGCGCATCTTCTGCTTTTTCAAAATCAAATAATTTTGTATCTAAAACTTTTACAAGAGGAAGATTTCCTCTCACGGAATATTCAATTTTTGCCGAGGTATTTAAATATCTGAGAATCCCTTCTAGCTTCACCAGCTC
>CAXNNO010000309.1:0-3536 GCA_964203555.1 Bacteriovoracales bacterium | reverse complement strand
CTCTTCAGCAAGAATTGCACGACGAGAAAGAACTATGTTTCCACGCTTCTTGTTAAATTTAATAACTTTGAATTCCATTGTTTTACCAATGTACTTATCAAGGTTTTTAACCGTACGGATATCGATTTGCGAACCAGGAAGGAACGCTTTAACGCCGATATCAACTGAAAGACCACCTTTGACTTTAGCGATAACAGTTCCTTCAACAGGTTCACCTTTTTCGCAAGCTTCAGAGATCTTATCCCAGGCCTTAAGAATTTCTGCTTTGTCTTTAGAGAGAACAAGGTTCCCCATCGTAGACTCAAGCTTCTCAAGATAAACCTGAATTTCTTCGCCGACTTTCACTTTCATTGTTCCGTCGTAGTTACGGAATTCACGAGCGAGTACAAGACCTTCTTGCTTGTAGCCGATGTCGACAGTGACGAATTCATCATTCATAGCAACTACGAGGCCCAAGAAAACTTCGCCTTCAGCGAAATTTTTTGCTCCTGCAGAGTTGATGAGATCTCCAAATTCGGTTTTAGCTTTTTGTTCTGGAACGTCTCCCATTTCGAAGTCGAACCCTTTGACCCAAGCTGGGATTTCAAAGTTAGTGTTAGAGGCAGTTGTTTTTGTGGTGGCCATAATATAGCCCCCCTTTTTAGACATTAATTCTCCTACTGGAGAGCAGAAAATATAAATGAATTGATCTATTTATGCGAGCTTTTTCTGCTTTAGTGAGTAGCGAAGGCGCTGTGTGTAAAGTTTTTCATAGTGAGCGTAAAGCTCTTCAGCGTATCGCTCAAAATGGTGAAGGTCATGGAGTTCAACCTCTACCCCTTTAAGTTCATCTAAATAACTGGAATAATTCATTAAAATTTTAACCAGTTTGTCTTTCAGCTCTCGACCATCTTCAGGGTGGTAGGTTTCACCGAATTTACCCTGCTTGATCAAATGTTGACGAGTCGAGGTTCTGGGTAATAGCACTGGGGTTTGGGTTACGAGTGCGTAGATATCCTGATCGGAGAATAGTTCCGCCTGAGGAAGTCCAACGAAGACATCACAGTCCTGAAAACTTGCAGTCGTTAGAGGCCTTGTCTCAAAACTAATATACATCTCAAGCTGGCGCTCGAGAATCATCCTTTTCAGTTCTTCGTAGATAGGGTGTGCGTACCAGGAGATATCCGTCAGAAAAGTGAAAAGAAGTCGTTGATGGAAATTGATTGAGTTGAGTTGATACAAGAGAGGCGGAATCGCATCCACGAAGAGTTTCAAGTTTTTCAAATCCTTCTCAGTCCTCTGGACAAAGGTCGTGATTTTTCTTTTTTCTTCAGCATGAGTGGAGCGAATTATCTTAGACGGAAAATCTATTCCGGCTCCAGTGACATGAATTTTTCGTCGATTCACCGGAAATGTCTCAGCAGCGAGTTCCTTTATATTATGAGAAAATGTAAAAATGGAATCTATCCGTGAAATAAACCAACGATCGAGTAAATTATTTTTTTTCCAGGGCATATTTTCATTGAAAGTGAAGACCATCGGTATCTGAGGCATTCCTTTAAGAATCATCCCCAGAGGCAAAAGGGAATTGTAATTATAGGAATGAATAATGTCGACTTGTTGCTTTTGGAGGATGTGTTGAAGTTGAAAATAAAAATTGAGCTTTGATCGCCAATGAGTGAGATCACTTGAAAAGTAGAGCCTTGGGATGTCTTCCTTTTCAGCTTCCCTGTCGATCAACGACTTTTCATAACACAGAATAAAGGGTGAGCCGCCCATATTTCTGAAGTAAACTGCATCAGAGATGCAACGTCGCTCGACAGTGCTCCATCCCTCGGATAAGCAAATATAGAGGACCGTAAGATCCGATAAGCGAATTTTTTCTCTCATCACTTATCCGCGATGTCAGCAGTGACAGATCCGAGATTGATTTTTGCCTTCACCTTAATGAGTGTTCTCTGTTTATCATCAGTAAACCAGAAAGACAGATCTCCGCTTTTCAGGGTTTCACCCGTATATTTAGTCGTAGCTCGCACGCGTATACTTTTAAATTTCCCCTTGATCGTCTCAATAACTTCCCTGCCCTCAACTACAGAACGGAGAAGTAAAACCTTACCTTTATTGATTAATGGTATCTCGTATATATCGCCGTTTCTGAGCGGCAGGCCTTGGTAGAAAAAAAGTACTGAAAATGGATCTGTACTAAAGTACGGAATTGGTTTTTCCTCTTTTTTATTTTTGACCGTGCCGTCAGACTTTTTCTGATGATAAAACCAGAATGTCTTGAATTGATCTCGATCATGTAATTGCAAATCATCAACATCCTGCTTTGTTTCTCTCTGAATGAGGCTATAGCGAGAGGACAGGAACTGATCTGTCGTGACATAGGTATCGACAGTGTCATCTAATTCATAAATATTACTATAAAAAGGTGCCGACTTGAATCTTGCATGGAAATGCCAGACCTCCTTGTCGTTGATCATTTTTTTTCCCTGGTTGAGGATCATGATCTTCCCGACTGTCATTCCAAGATAATTGATATCCAGATACAATTTCTGGTTTACTGAATGGTTTGGTTTATAAAGGCCCCAGACTTTTTTGGCGTTTTCATTTAGAACCAACATCTCTTTGGGATAATCCTTCGGAAGCTTTTTTGGAGGGATTGGCATTGTTATAGGCACTGAAGTTTTTGCAGGAATTGTCTCTTTTATTTTAATCGGTTTCCTTATTTCCACTTTTACTTTTTCTGGTTGAGTTACAGAGGGTTGTTCCCCTTGTGCTTCTTCCACAGGCAGGACCTGGAACTTCTCCAAAAGCTTTTCTTCCTGGGCAGTCGTAGCGACAGCAGGTAATGCCTCTTCAGAAGGCTTGTTTAAATCTTTTTCAAAATCCCGTTCCTTCCAATTGGCGCAGGCCGAGATCAAAAAAAGTCCCAGGAGTAGTGCTTTCACTTCATGACTTCCTTAGTAAATGGTTAATTTAATTCTAGTTTACTGAAGGGAAGAATCAAGACGGAGAACTTTGCTTAATCCAGAGAGGAGTTCCTGTTCCCCACTGATAAAGTCAACTTTAACCTTTGTGAAGAGGATACGACTATCAAGGGATACACGCTTCATTTTTACCATGTCTTTTTCAGAACAAAGAATAATGGCCGATTGTTGAGACGCCTTTATTAAAAGCTCATTCACATCTTCCGGGGTAAAAAAGTAGTGGTCCGGGAAACTCACCTTTTCCGAAATCTCCACTCCGAAACTTTCAAGATAACGATAAAAGGATTCGGGGGAGGCAATGGCAGTGACGGCAATGGCCCTAAGACTTTTTATTTCGTGAATTGAAAAAATGTATTTGTCATAAACATCAAAAACACCAAGGGGCTCATAGCGAGTCAAGGCAATAGGGGGCCGATGGTGAAAATGTTCGGACAGTGTTGAAACCAGTTTGTTGAGTTTGTCTTTAGTCACCATATCGGCGCGAGAAATGATGATGGAATCCGCATCTTTCAAGGCCGTCATTCCCTCACGGAGATAACCCAGAGGAGCAACCTTATAGAGATTAAG
>CAXNNO010000308.1:0-3539 GCA_964203555.1 Bacteriovoracales bacterium | reverse complement strand
GGAACTCCATGCAGTGGATTGCATGACTAAGAATGTTGTGACCACGAGGCCCGAGATGTCGATTGATGATTGTCTGGAGCTTATGCGAATTAATAAAATCAGAAGAATTCCTGTTGTAGACGATCAAAACTTTTTGTGTGGGATTGTTTCACAGGCCGATTTAGTTAAGTATGCTGATGAAGAAGAGGCGATTGAAATGATCCAGGAGGTTTCAACTCCGGGCCTCTTACCTTCGGCCATTCATTAGCTTTGTCAAAGAGGTCTTTATGCAAGACTTTTCCCGGGAAATTATTAAGCGTTCTCACTTACTCAACAAGAAAATTGTGATGCTTCGTGAGTCCTCCCACAGAACGGATTGAGTTTTACGAGTGGCGCAAAATAATTTCTCTGGAACTCTTAGGAAATCATGGTTTTGATTTCCCAACTAAATAGAGTATTAGTCCCGGAGCTAAAAAGATGAGCATCGCAAATACATCCGAACCTGCAAGCTCACCCATTTGGACAGAGAAATCAAGCTTCTGTGAAATTCCTGGCATAATTTGGGAAAGCGCGAGAAGGATACCCGCAATTGCCCCCCCAGCAATAAGTCCTGATGAAAAAAGAATTCCCGGGCCTGTTTCTGAATCCAAATCATGGGTTTCTTTTACTTTTTTTCTATCAACAAGCCATCTAATAACTCCTCCGATAAAAATAGGCGTAGAGGCCGATATGGGAAGATAAACACCGACAGCAAAGGGCAAAGCTGAAATACCACAAAGCTCCAGAACCAGGGCGAGAGAGACTCCGAGTAGCACTAGACCCCAGGGAAGTTTTTGAGTGAGAATTCCATCAATAATAAGTGACATGAGTCGTGCCTTCGGAGCTTCATATTTGGTGACAGAAGTTCCATCGTCCCGCTTATTAATTGAGCCATTAATCCCCGGATCCACGAGGTAGACCACTTTACCAGAATCGTTTAAGAGGTATTTTCCCGGACATAAAATAGTTAAAATGTCCTGAGACGTCTGATCAGTGACCTGGAGAACAAGATAATCTTTCTCATCATTGAGCGCCTCGGGGCCTCTGACTTTTTGTCTTTCTTTTAGTTTGGTGACGTCACTCAGAGTAAATTCGGGAACCTTTTTTGTGTAAACAGTTGAGGCATCATT
Source organism: Bacteriovoracales bacterium (assembly GCA_964203555.1). Lineage (GTDB taxonomy): Bacteria > Bdellovibrionota > Bacteriovoracia > Bacteriovoracales > Bacteriovoracaceae > Peredibacter. Next base: position 2,391 of record CAXNNO010000308.1, on the reverse strand, counting down.
TAAAAGAGTGAGAGAGAGCCCGATGACAATAGCACTGGTAAAGGCGCCAATGAGAAGGCCGATTTGTTGCAATCGGGGAGTGGCACCAACGATGTATCCCGTTTTTAGATCCTGGGAAGTTGTTCCAGCGTTGGAGGCAGAAACACACACAACGGCCGCGATACTAAGTGCACCTAAACGGTACTCAGGACCGACCCAGCCTACCGCAAGAAAGATCAGGCAAGTCAGGAGTAGTGTGGCAACAGTCATTCCGGAAATAGGATTTGAGGAAGAGCCAATTTCCCCTGTGAGTCTGGAGCTTACAGTCACAAAGAGAAATCCAAAAAGGACGATCATGAATGCAGAAAGTAAATTAATATGAAGGGCAGGTGCAAACCACAAACCCAGCACCATCAGAATTGTTCCAATAACCACGAAGGAAAAGGGAAGATCATCCTGGGTCCTGTCTTTTTTTTGATTGAGGTCTTTTTTACCTTTCAGGGACATGAGACCTGATTTCGCTCCATGAAAAATGGTGGGTAAACTTTGAAACAGTGAAATCATTCCTCCAGCTGCAACTGCACCAGCTCCTATGTAGAGAACATAATTTCTCCAGATGTCATGGATGTCCATGTCTTTGATGAGGGCCTTCGCAGGGAAAAGGGGTTCAGTCAGGGCACCACCAAAAAGAGCGATCATCGGGATCAGGACAAAACTTGAAAGAACACCACCTGCCATCATGATCGCAGAAGTTCTGAGACCAATAATATAACCCACTCCTAATAGTTCTGGTGAAACTTCAGCAGAGACTCCTGACCCCTTAAAAAATGTAAAAACTTTTTCGGGAACATCCTTCCAGAGTTTTAAACCGACGTTAAAAAATTTGTATAATAATCCAAGGAAAAATCCTCCGAAGACAATCTTTCCTGAGGACCCTCCTTTCTCACCGACAATAAGCACTTCGGCGCATGCCGTACCCTCTGGGTAGATGAGCTTTCCATGCTCCTTAACAATGAGGGCGTGTCTCAGAGGGATCATCATCAGGACCCCAAGAAGACCGCCAAGAATTGAAACGGTCATAATCCTTGAAAGATCCAGGTCATAACCAAGAATTAATAATGCCGGCATCGTTACGGCCACACCGAAAGCAATCGATTCCCCGGCAGAGCCCGTCGTTTGGACCATATTATTTTCAAGAATTGTCGCCTTTCTAAATCCAAACACACTTGAGAGACCCTTAAATAGGGTGATGGATAATACAGCGACGGGAATTGAGGCCGAGACAGTCATTCCAACCTTGAGGGCAAGGTAGAGAGAGGAAGCTCCGAAGAGGATTCCCAGTAAGACACCCATTAAAATAGGAACCAGGGTAAATTCCTTGATGTGTTCAGTCGCAGCAATAAATGGGCGAAACTTATGAAACATGATTTTCTCCGGATGAAAGTGAGGTCAATCTCTTAATTGTCAGATCTTATTTTTCTGATTTCCAGCGCTTTAATAAAAGTGAGTTGGCGACAACACTAACTGAACTCATCGCCATCGCCGATCCTGCAACCTCTGGACTAAGGAAACCGAACGCCGCGAGTGGAATGCCAATCACATTATAGATAAATGCCCAAAAGAGGTTTTGTCTTATTTTTGAATAGGTCTTTTTTGAAATACTAATGGCATCACTTATGAGCAAGGGATTTCCGCGCATACGAGTGATTCCCGCTGTGTGCATGGCCACATCTGTACCAGTGGACATTGCCATTCCCACGTTGGCAGAGGCGAGGGCCGGTGCATCGTTAATCCCGTCTCCAACCATACCCACAATATTTCCATTCTTTTTTAACTCTTTAATGATTTCAGATTTATCTTCCGGTAGGACTTCCGCTCTGATTGAATCTATCCCCAACTCTTTACCAACGGCCTCTGCACTTCCCTTGTTATCCCCGGTCAGCATGATCGTTTGAATTCCGAGACTTTTAAGTCTTCCAATCGCTATTTTTGCTTCAGGTCGTATGGTGTCTTTGAAACTTACAAATCCGATGACTCGTTTTTCGGTTTTATTAATGAGATACGATACACTTTCTCCCTGATTCTCTTGTTTGTTCATCAAAGTGGATTGAATGGAGAAATCTGGATCGAGCTCGGAGATAAGTCTTTTTGGGCCAACTGCATAGAGATTATTTCCTACCTTTGCCTCAACACCTTTTCCTGGCAATGTCTTAAAGTCCTCAACGCGATTGATTTTAATATTTCTCTGTACCGCATCCTTCACAAGTGCCTGGGCCAGCGGGTGCTCGCTATTTTGTTGAATCGATGCCATGAGGCCCAAGAGCTCTTCTTGGTTACCGATAAATGCATGAATTGAAGCGACTGAAGGTTTTCCTTCAGTCAGTGTACCGGTCTTATCGAAAGCAATCGTCG
>CAXNNO010000307.1:0-3541 GCA_964203555.1 Bacteriovoracales bacterium | reverse complement strand
TTTAAATCTTTTAGACATTCACGTTCCTCCAGCATTTCATTGTCACTTGGAGTAGGAGCACATGCAAAGTTAGTTGCATGGGCCATTTCTTTGAGAGATTGAATTAAAAGACCCGTAGATTCAAGGTATCTCCGAAGATTTCGGTCTATGGAACGGGATATCATGGCCCTTACTTTTCCGCGACTGTCGATGACCGGAGAACCACTGGCCGAGGGCGTGAGTTGGCAATCGGCCATCAGCATGCCTGGAGATGATTCATTGACGGCCAGAGGATTAACGTAGCTGTTGTGAAGACCAGAACAATTGGCCCTTTTCACAATAGACGTGTACTCGCCCTGCTGATCAATCATCCAGACGATATAATCCTTATTATTCTGAATACCTTCTCTGATAATCTGGGCATGGCGCCTACTTGGCAACGGACGGGATAAGTTTAGAAAAGCAATATCATCTCTCCAGAGAATCGGATCTTTTTCATCGTTACTCGAGACAAGTGATACCTTATTGCAACTCGCCCTTTCTGCGGGACGATTAGCAGTTTTGGGGAAAAAGAAAAAAACATCCTGACTGCAATCCTGATCACTTAATTTTAGAATATTGGGCAGGCAAGACGAACTCGTGGCAACCGTATCCTTATCAATTAAAAAACCAGTACAGAATTTAAATCCATTACCATGCCGTATAACCAGCTTTGTGATGTAAGTGGGACAGGCCTGAGTCGATTCACAGGTGATATCTTGTTTGGCCAAATATGAATGAATCTCTTCCTGGGGCGGAAGGATAATCTCAGGGGCCGTTTCCACAACTTTGGGTTCCTTCCCGCAACTCAGAATCAGGAAGAAGATTCCCATCATTAAGGTAGAAGAAATTCTGAGATTGGGTCTCCAAATCATTAGTAATCCGCTCCGGATTTACGGATATGAACCATAGGCCTGCTCTCTTCATTCATTACATATGATGAAAGCACTTCAGCAAAAATAACCTCATGATCACCCGGAAAACTTGAACTCAGCGCCCTGCACTCAATTGCAGACTTGGCCTGGTCTAATAAAACTCCACCATGCTGGCCAATCTGATGAGGCAGATGATCAAAAGGGTTATTGGCTGGGTCAAATCCCTTCCAGAAGTGTTTTAGGTACGTTTTATCGTGCTCTCCAACTATATTCACACCAAATGTCCTGCCCGATTTGATCAGATCATAGGCCGGTCTGCCCGGTTTAATAGCAATGGCTATAACCAAAGGCGAGAAAGAGACCTGCTGGATCCAGCTTGCGAGATAACCATCTATAACGCCATTTGGATCAGCAACTGTAACACTAAATAGGCCCGACGGAATGTGACCGACAGCGGATGAAACAATTTCGCTCTGCAACATAAAACCTCAACAATATTAACAACGTAACCACTAAGTTACAGGGCCAGGACTAAATCTGTCAATTATTCGCATCTCCAAATTGAATTTCTGGTAAAATATTGCCGATAACGTCCTTCACTTGAGTGGGCTTCAATACCCATTTAGAATAATAGTGAGCGGGGAAAGTTTCTTTACATTATGCGTTATTTTAGCTAAAAACCCGCATTACCAGTCCGAGGAGGATCCGTGGATAAGAAGAAAATCGAACACTTTAGAGAATTACTACTCAAAAATAGGCAGCAGATTTTAAATGTTGGTCTCATCAACAAATCAGAGGATTTGCATGTAGCCGAAGAGGATTTGGCAGATGAGACGGATCTTGCCTCATCACTCATTCAGCAACAACTCACGTGCACGATCAGGGACAGAGAATATGTGAAACTTCGTCGGATTGATGCCGCACTGGAAAAGGTTTCAGAGGGTAAGTTTGGTCATTGCGAAGAGTGTGAAGAAGAAATTGGTATGAAAAGATTGGAGAATCAGCCTTGGGCAGAACTCTGCATCACTCATGCTGAAGAAAAAGAGCGAGAAGAATCGCAAATTTGGCGTCAGGCCTGATCTGGAAAAAAGCTTTTAAAATGAAGGGCCTTTTGGGCCCTTTTTTATTGTCCATAAATTATACAGATCTCGTTAAACTCGACAGAATCCCAACCTAACCTCCCGATAACGTATTCCACTCTCTGGCAAGGCCTTTGCTTTCTTAATTACACGGAAGCCTATTGGTTTCCCCAAATGAATTAAAAACGTGATAAGGATTGGGAATGAAAAAGGCCGCTAAAATTATCTTATCTTTAGCTCTTGTTTTAAAGCTAACAGCTGTTTCGGCGGCTGGATTGGCCTTTAATGCCGAACTTCTCATTTCTCGTTACGCTTCATGGGGTATCGATCCAGACAAGCATCTGGCCTCTATTAATCTCAAGGATTCATGGTCACGCTTTAAAAAGAATAAAGATATCGTTGTTGCCGTCGTAGATACTGGGATCCAGGGGGATCATTCTTTCCTGAAGGGAAATATCTTTATTCCGGGAAAAAAGACCTCGACGACAAGCTATGGTGTCGACTTTTCAGGAGATAAGATTTCGTTCAGTCCATCAGATTCACACGGTCATGGAACACACGTTGCAGGAATCGTAAAATCGATTTTTCCCGGAGTCAAAATTCTCGCTCTCAAGTATTACAATCCTAAGGCGTCCGGGCAGGCAAATCTTAATGCCACTATTAAGGCCCTCCAATATGCAGTAGATAATAATGTTGATGTTATTAATTATTCAGGTGGCGGCCCAGAGGCTTCAGTCGAGGAGCTTCGCGTTTTAAAGGAAGCTGAAAAGAAAGGAATTCTCGTTATTGCGGCGGCAGGAAATGAGAGATCGAATATTGACGACAAGCGCCACGCCTACTACCCGGCGTCTTATGGTCTTTCAAATATCATTACCGTTGGTGCTCATGATGATGAATTAAACATCATCAGCTCCTCTAACTATGGTAAGAATTCTGTCGATATTGCAGCTCCAGGACACAGGATCCGTTCGGCGATTCCGGGTAATGGTGCCGGATATATGACAGGAACATCCCAGGCGACGGCATTTGTCACGGGTGTGGCCTCTCTCATAAAAGCGAAATACCCTCAGATGAAATATGATCAGGTAAAAAACATCATCCTGTCATCATCACTGAAAATTAAATCTTTTGAAGGTAAGATTCTTGGTTCGGGCAAGCTTGATGCCGGACGGGCGATTGAACTTGCCGACTCGGCAAACCAAAAACTTGGAACGCAATCAACACGTTCTGTAGCAAACCGCTAATTAATCTCCTACAATCTTGAAATGAAATCTCTTTCCATTTCTCTCGTTCTCACTACGATCGCCGGTGGTCTCTATGCATTCTCCTACCCCTCGTTTATAGGTCCGGGGTGGTTCCCACTGTTATTTATAGCTTTGCCTTTTTTCCTTTGGAGAATCGAAGTCGCTCCTAGTGTAAAGAGTACGCTTTTACACATTCTCTTCTATAATTTAGGCCTCAATCTCGTGGGCTACTACTGGATACCTCAAACGCTCAGAGAATTCGGTCAACTCCCCTATTTTATTTCTGTTTTCCTCGGACTTCTCTTCTCCTTCATTCTTCAGCCAC
>CAXNNO010000306.1:0-3557 GCA_964203555.1 Bacteriovoracales bacterium | reverse complement strand
GCCTGAAGATTTTAAACCTGATATATTAATCGCAAATTATGCAGGTGGTTTTAGTGATCCAGATGGTTTTTTGATTGTTCTGGGTAGCATTCTCGGTGTAGAGCCTAATAAATATCTAGGTAATTCCATTAGTCTTTATAAAGAGGCTTCAATGGAGCAAGATTGGACCAAGAGAGGCGAAAAATTTCGTAAAATCAATGAATTACTTGTTAATGAGTTCAGGGTAGTTCCGGCCTGGAAAAAAGAAATCTACATTGGAAAAAGTTCACGCCTAATTGATAGCTCTAACCTTTTCGGTTATAGTGTCCGCCTAAGCCGATTTAAACCAAAATGAGGACAGTTTATGCTTTTGAATTTAGATATTTTTCTAGACGAGGAATTCTCTGAAGCAAGAGCTGACAAGATGTAGTATTGAAGAAAGCTTCGTTAGAAGTTTTGCATTAACTGATGCACTTTATAAAGGCACAGCCCTTACTGCCAACATCTTGTTTTCAGCTATCCTAGTCCGAATCCCTTCCTTGTCTGTTAATAACATTTTTCTATCTACTTACTTTCATTTTTTGTTTATAGCGATTCTAGAGTTTCCTACAAGTATCATCGCAGACATGTATGACCCAATTGTTATTACGAAAATCGGATTTTTTTTAAAAATTATCACGACCATACTATTCTTCCTGTTTGCATATTTTAGCCTAAGTAATGATCTAGCCATTGGGATGTACTGCTTAATAGGAGAGGCTTTTGTTGATGGTCTTGCGAATTCACTTTTGAGTGGGGCATACCAAGCTTCTTACATAACTAAATTTAAATCAAAAAATCTTCAAACGAGCAATTTTTTTGTAAATTCATTAAAGTATAGTATTCCTTACCGTTTAATCCTTCCTGGTCTATCTATCTTCATCTTGTTGTTATTGGATTTCTCAAGGTCCAATCAACTTCTATACTTAATAATCTACGTTCTTGTGTTGAGATTTATCGTGATTTCACGGATAAATTATGACCTTAAAGGCGTTATAAAAGTAAAAGTTTTTTCGGAATACAAGTCGTACTTTAGTTCTGTGTTTCATAATGCATCATCTTGTAAAAACCTAGTCGTATTAGGTGCTTTCTATTCATTTCTTTCAAGTATAGCTGCTTCATATTTTTTACCAAGTCTTCAATATCTTTTTGAAAACGTAACTTTAAAAGAAAGCTTGTTAAGAGGAAGTCTGCTTGGTTTCTTTTTTTATTTTAAGATCACTCTTTTAGGTTGGGCCGTTGTAAGATATCCATTTCTCAAAAAAATATTCACATCACACAGAATAATTTTGGCTCTTCTAATATTTTCTCATGCAGTACTTATAGTATTTGACGGTATCTATATTCAGTATTGGGCTATTTTTGCAGTATTCTTTCATGCTTATCTTGGTCTCAGAATGGTTCATGATGGTATCAGCAAGACAGCAGACTCTTCGACAGAGGCTGGGGTTATTAGTATTTCTGAGTCTCTAGCAATGGCTGGATTTTGTATTATCGCAGGGATTGGTTTTATTTTAGATAAAACAACTATACCAAATTTTATAAATTTAACATTATTAGTAACAGGAGCTATTCTTTTTCTATGGCAACTCAAAAAAAATCACTGTTAAAATTTTTCAGTGCAACAATATATGTTTTTTTAGTAACGACGATCATCGTTTTAGGTGGAAGTTCATATGTATTGTTTAAAAGGATAAATTTTGAAGTCATTCAAGAAGGCCAAAATACCGTATCTGATCTCCTGTTGGAGTCGGTTAGAAGTCCTATAAGTCAGGGGAGCTATTTAGAAGCAATTCAAAGATTGACTCAAGCAGTACATAAAGCACAGATTGAATGTTTTAAAGTCCATACACCATTCATACACAATAGCTGTTCCACTAAAGCCGCTAACTTGATTGAAGTATCAAAGGGCATAGACGTTTCAGGAGGAGAGCTCAAGGCCTCATTCTTTTTTAAACAGAAAAAAAATATTTTGAATCCCCTTTATTATGTAGGATTAGTTGGATTCTTTTTGATTATTACAACGATAACATTTTATGCGGTAATTTCTTCAATTCGTAAAAGTATCTTCTCTGATTTCAACTCTCTCTACAACACAACTTCTAAAAATGAAGATCAGAATTTTATATTTATTGAGTTTGGACAAATCGGAGATAAGTTGAAGGAAGTTTTTGAACTAATGTCAAAAAATGAGACTGACCGTGCAATTATCTCGATGGCCAAGCAGTTAGCACATGATATCCGATCTCCACTAGAGGTTCTCAAAGGGCTCAAGGAAGAGCTTCAGATACTTCCTGAAGAATCGAGAAGAAAAATTCAGATGTGTATTAATAGAACCGAAGAAATAGCTTATAATTTGTTAAGATCAGATAAAGACCAGGCACAAAATGAAGCCGGAAATGATTCTCAAGATATTTTAAGTCTCTTGAAAAGTATCGTTATAGAAAAACAACTGGAGTACTCCCGTTTCACGTTGCTGGAAATCTCAGAAAGGTTCTCGGAAGAGTCATATGGATTGTTTTCGACAATTAATCGAGGGGATCTAAAAAGTGTTGTGTCAAACCTCATAAACAATGCTGTCGAAGCTCATCAATCAAAAGCCGGAGTTATCACTATCAGATTGATGTCCGAAGCGGCTTTTAATGTGATTGAAATTGCTGACCAAGGACTCGGTATACCTGATATCTATCGAGACAAGATATTTGAAAGAGGGTTTACAAATAAGCTTGGAGGTCATGGACTTGGACTTTCAGGGGCTCGAGAGATTATTAATTCTTTCTCTGGAGAAATCAGTTTTACTACAGAAACTGGCAAAGGGACTACATTCATTATTCGTCTTCCGAAAGCTCCCTCTCCAAAAGGGTTTGTAGGTAGTATCGATTCATTCAAGTATAAAAAAATTATCATTTTAGACGATGATATTGCATTTCATGAGATGTGGAAGCTAAAATTTTCCGAAGAGGCTTTTAAAATAGAATCATTTTTTTCGGTTAAGGATATATTCCTCAAGTTTGAGAGACTACCGAGCGAAACTCTTCTCCTTACTGATTTCGAGCTAAAGGATCAATTTCAAGACGGGATTGATGTGATTTTAAAATTGGGAGCTGTTTCAGATAGCATACTCACAACCGCGCGCAGTGAAGAACGATCTATTCAAATGAGATGTTTAAATGAAGGCATAAGACTCCTTTCAAAATCAGTCATACAATTTCTTAAAATTAGATCCTTGTCACCAATGTATGTACTTATTGATAACGATAAATTGATTTTGGTTTCTTGGGAAATGTATTTTACAAAGAGAAATATCAACTTCAGAAGCTTTTCATCAATTGATGAGTTTTTGGTTAATGAGGCCGATATTCCAAGAGATGCTAATATTTATATAGATTCGCATTTAAGTAATGATATTAGAGGTGAGATAGAGTCTGAGAAAATTCATCTCTTAGGCTTCGAATCTTTATATTTGTCTACTGGCTACGAGCATAAAAGCGTCATTCTTCCAACTTGGATAAAAGGCATACATTCTAAGAACCCCTCAG
>CAXNNO010000305.1:0-3569 GCA_964203555.1 Bacteriovoracales bacterium | reverse complement strand
TAAGGAGAAAAAGAACTATTAAAATATTAAGTATGACGCTTTGTTCTTGGCCGGTCTGTTGTCGCAAGAATCGGTGGTCAGTTGCATCGGAAATACGCAATCATCAAGAAGGTTCTTGGCCAACTGGCCCTTTAATTTTTCACAGGTGTTTTTGGTTCTTATTTCAGGAGTATCGATTCCAAAAATTCTCACTCCCATCCGGTTTATAAAAGTCAAACTATGAGGATGGAGTTCAAAACACTTATGCTTAAGCACATGGTTTGAGTAAGTCTCAGAATTAAAAGATGAATAAAAAAACCGCATTGTTGCCGGTTTTAAAAGAAATCCAAACTTTTAAAGACTAACCTCTCTGCAGTTTATTTTACGGACGATTTGCCATCGTCTTTACCAGCTTTTTGCTACAGAGCCTATGCTATTGAAATCATTACCGCATACGAAATTTGCCACATATACAGTCGAAAATCAACCGTTTGTCACAAAAGAATGCTACTATTTAAAGAAGAAACTGCCGATAAACAACTGTTACTATAAAGATTATGAACATTAAACTCTTACGCTCCCAAATTCCGTCTGAGGTCTTTGAAGAACAAGACTTTCATCTCGCTAATCGAGAAATCTCTCGCGTGGCCATGCATAGCCTTTTGAGCCGAATGCTAAAAAGAGGTGACCTTAAAAAAGTGAGCCGTGGGCTTTATGTCTTCGATGAAATCTGGCGTCGCAAACCACTCTCTAAGTTTAATATCGCTAACAAATTAGTAGCTCCAAGTTATGTCTCATTTGAATCCGCACTTTCTCACCATGGCATGATCCCAGAGTCGGTCTACGTCACCACCTCAGCTTCACTAAAGCGCGAAAACAAATCATTTCATACGCCCTTCGGAGATTTTACCTACCACCACATTCCCTTGAAGTGCTTCCCGCTTGAAATTGAAAGTGTTGCATCGCCTGCGGGTCCGGAACTCATAGCTTCGCCTATAAAGGCACTCTTTGATTTGGTTTATGCTCAACGAAAAACTTATTTAAGTTTGATCGACATTGAAAGTGATCTTAGGATCGATGTCGAAGCTCTTCTTAATTATGTACATAAGCTGCAAATGAGAGACATTGAAGAATTAGCGGAAACCTACAAAAAGAAGACCTGCCTTGCTTTGTTTGCGGCAATTAAAAAGGAAATGCGATGAAAGATCTGGTGCAAAAACAGCTCGATAAATATGCAGCCAAAACTGAGCAGGACGAAGAAAATGCTCTAAAAGAAATTACACAAGAAATAGCCCTATACGCTCTCGCCAAAAGCGGTTTTTTTGAACACGCCGCCTTTCAAGGTGGAACTTGTCTGCGCATTATACATGGCCTTGATCGGTTTTCAGAAGATCTCGATTTCGCTCTCAATACTCCCGGAAAGTTTGATCTCGACCCCTTCCTCGACAAAACCTCTGAGTTCATGCAGGCGTACGGTTTTGAAATGGAAGTAAGTGGATCGGAAAAAGCCGACAAGGCAGTGCAAACGCGCTTTCTAAAGGACGACTCCATCAAGAAGCTAGTCACGCTAAAACATTTGCGCGACCTTAAGAAAAAAATAAATATCAAAGTCGAACTCGACACTAATCCCCCAGACCATGCAAAAGATGAAATGAAGTTTGTCGAATTTCCCACTGACTTCTCGATTCTCTCTCACGACATCCCCTCACTTATGAGTGGAAAGATCCATGCTCTTCTCTGCCGCAAATTCGTCAAAGGCCGCGACTGGTATGACTTTAGTTGGTATATTTCGGAAAAAGCGACACCCAACTATGAGTACCTGGCCGCTGCTATAAAACAAACGGGCCCATGGGAAGGGAAGAACCTTAAAGTCGATCGACAATGGCTAAAGGAAGCTCTCATTGATAAAATCAACGCTTTGGAATGGAAAAAAGTAATTGAAGACGTTACGCCTTTTTTAAATGCCCAGAAAAAGATCGACGTGGAAAAAGTCTGGTCCAAAGAGTTTTTCCTTATGAAGGCAAGCAAGCTCTAGATTTACAAATAAAAAAAGCCTCTTTCGGAGCTTAATTTTATACCAAAAAATTTTTGGTGGAGGTGGCGTCAGCGATGGATTTCAAAACATCTTGCGAAGTAGTCCATAACAGAATTTCCGGACTGATCGGACTCTAACCAAGATTGTTAAAACTGAACCTGTCTCTTGTAGAATAAGGAAACTCACCTGATTGATGTTTTCTGACAGCATACCCAGGATACTTGCCTTGCTTGATTGCTGAAATAAAATCCTCTATTGTCATAAGAAACTTCTTACGGACGTCCAAAAAATCAATGTTCGCCCCCGTCTTCGTTTCTTTGATTTTTATTACAAATGACTTTGGAATTCTCTTGATGCTCTTCCCGCCCTTATATTTTCTTTTATCCTTCAAATCAATGATCAATTCCCCGGCCTTTAGTGCCTTGATCAAGAAGTCGAAAAGCTCTTTTCCGGTTTTGGCCTTTTTACCGTAATGGCGTCCAACCGCATTGTTCCATAGATCCATGTTCTCACTTGGAATTTCTTTATCTCCAAAATTGAAGTTCTTAAATTCGTTAAGTCTGCCCAGAATATCAGCAGTGTCTTCGCCGAACTCCATGGTGTACTTACCACTAACGTAAGAGTGCCTTAAAGCATCAATGTCATTATTGCCCAGTCCCTTTGCATATTCGTCGATCGCTCCATCTGGCCTTTTAGGCATCGGCCTATAATTAGCATCGATAAATTGATAGACTTCTAGTCTGGCCTCAAACAAAAGAGTGAGAATTCTTGTACCTTCCATAAATCAGATTTTCCCTTCGACTGCCAAGTGAAAAAAGGTTCCAGCAATTCCAATGAAAAATACCACCGACGAAAACACAAAAGACGCTAAAAGCCCGAAGAGATGTTTAATCTGATAAATTGGTAATTTATTAAAACAAAACAAGGCAATACAAAAAATCAACATAGCAGGAGTCGCAAGAAATGCGATCTTACCCAAGGATATGATTAATCCTGTATTTAAAAGCCCAAAGACGGATCCGAGTCCAATTACATTTTTCCATTGAGGAAGAAAAACTGGACGAGCTTTTAAAAGATATCCAATTCCAATAAGAAGAAGGAGCAGCCCCGTGGACTTTAATAGGACCATACTCCAATTAACTGCATTATAGACGGCTACCACTTACTACCCCACAACCCATCCCTGTTTACACGATTAGCGTCAAAAGAAATCGGGTTAAACTGACCACCTAACCAAGCCATGGCCCCACAGTCTTCGGGCGGACAGGCATTGGCACCATCGACACAAAGAGGGTAATTAAATATTTCGTTAGGCTCTTCAATTTCTTCCACCTTTATCGAATGATTCCAGTTATCCCCAAAGTCATAAGAGTACTTGAAACGATCTTTCTTACTTAGGACATCTGCTATTTCAACCTTCTTCTCATTAAATGCCGAAGGGAAGGAATCCATCCCATTGCGATCTGGATAATGAAGTGAAGTTTTTCTAAACTGAGTCTGCCTGGGACTAAAACTCGTCTCCAAATTTCGGGTTCACTGTCATCGAGGCTGACTT
>CAXNNO010000304.1:0-3569 GCA_964203555.1 Bacteriovoracales bacterium | reverse complement strand
TCAGATCTCTTTACTTCGCACTGAAAGGCTTTGCGGATATGTTCCATTACCTGAAATATGGGCTGGCCTTAATTCTGATGTTCATCGGAACTAAGATGCTCATCATGCATTGGTATCACATGCCGGTTTACATCACGATGTTGGTTATTTTCATTATCCTGCTTACGTCAGTAATGGCGTCAATAATAAGTAACAGAAAAAAAATCATCAACAGTAAGTAACCACAGGGCCCCTTTGAGGGCCCTTTTTTATGATTAAAAAAAAATAAATTATTCTTCATCACTTCATCGCCTTGACTTAATTGACAGCGTTTAAAATCCCTATAAACTCAAAGGGACATCTTACATAATTTAGGTCACTACGATGAAGAAAAAAACTAGTGTGAACATTGATTCTGAAACTTACAGTTACCTCCATGGTGTTCATGTTCCGCGCCGGTTATATGAATTGGCCGAAATATATTTTATTAAAAATGCTCCAACGATAGATATTGGTTCAGGATGCGGGCGTGATACCTCATGGCTAAATCGATCTGGTTTTCCCTGTATCGGAATCGAACCTCTGGTTGGATTGAGAAACGCAGCCTCAAGTGAGTTCCCTGACTATACCTTTTTAAAAAGCTCCCTGCCTGATTTGCAGGGGCTTGAATCTTCAAAATTTAACAACGTTTTTATTTGTAATGTTTTAATGTTTATACCAGTTCAGGATATTATTGTTTCGGTGATGAATCTTCTTCGAATTACCGCAACTAGGGGGAGAATTATTCTTTCCATCGGAAATGGACTCGCCGAAAAAGATGGAAAAACTATTGACTCCTATCACCCTGATCGAGTCGCTCAGCTTTTTGAACACCTGAGAGGTAAAGTTCTTTTAATTGAAAAGAATACCAGTGTTATCAATTTGGTCATTGAAAAAGATGAAGAAAGATTTAAGCCAACTTAGGGCCACTCAAACCTCATTCCTTCAGTCTCTTTGAACGGAAGAGTTTTAGGATTGAAGATGAGAATTTTTACATCCTCGGGTTTCGCCTTGGGGGCACAGGTTTTAAATTCATTCACCCATTCATTATTCACTCCCTTTGGAGTTGAAGCTGGATTTCTCTGGTTGAGAGTCAAAAAATAGTAACGAGTATCCTTGTCTATCCATGCAAGAGTCCAGTTTGTCAGGGATATATCCTTCTGTCCCACTCCGCGCATGTTAAGAATAATATCAAAACAGGCCTCTCCATTTTCAATTCTTCTGAATGCAGAAGCAGTAATATGACCTGACGCCATTGAATCTGATGCCACTTGACCGCGTTGAGCACAGCCAGCGTGGATAAGGCCGATAATTAAAAATAATATTCTCATCCCTCTCCTAAATGTTAATACCTAGAGACATGCTGATCATTAATCCTAAAAGAACAGCGACAGCTATCATCGCCAGGCGATATTCACCCTGCCTTATGAAAAGATAACTTGTGAGTAACACTCTGATAAATGGCAGCAGGATAAGAATCACAAGACCTGCATAGGACAGCAGAACACCCCAGTCTTTATTCTTGAGGTGAAATTGAATTAAATCAGTCAGGTAAATCTGATCATAAGTTTGAAAATTAAAGAGGGGATTTCCACTCAATTTAAATTTTGTTAACCACCCCGAAAGCAATATAACACCGGCAGTAATAACTCCAATCCGCAGGAACCAGGCGATTTTTAGTTCTAAACCATCAAGTGGTTTCATGAGGATAATCCCTTGAAAAACATTTGGATTGAAACAATAAAAAGAACGATGATAAAAATTTTTCTGATGTAAGTATCCCTCATTCGGGTCATGACTTTTGCTCCAAGCCAGGAACCGATAATAATCCCTATGGCAACAGGACTGACTATCTCGGGGCGAATGTCTCCCCTTAGGAAGTAGGCCCCGGCACTGGCGGTTGCTGTCACACCAATCATGAAATTTGAAGTTGCTGATGAAACTTTTAAGGGGAGCTTCATCACATGATCCATTGCCATAACCTTGAAAATACCACTTCCAATCCCCAAAAGCGCAGAGAGGACTCCTGCAAAATACATGCTCAAAATCCCCAACGGCACCTGAGCGACGTTGTAGAAAATCTTCTCACCTTTTTCGTTCGGAAAAGTACTGGCAAGTTTTAATTTCTCCGACCATGGATGATTAGTATCAGTATGAGCATCATGCTTTTTTCGAAACATCATCAGCGCTGAAAAAAACAGAAATACTCCGAAAAGAAGATAGAGCCATGAGGAGCGAATTTCAGAGGAAATAAGAAATCCGGTTATCGCTCCCGCCACGGTGCCTGTTTCTAAAATGACCGCCAACCTTAGGTTGGTAAGATGATCTTTAAGGAAACCGGCAGCAGCACCGGAAGAGGTGGCAATGATCGACACTAAACTTGCCGCTACGGCATACCGAATATCAACATCGAAAAATAGAGTCAGGGCAGGAACCACAATAATTCCCCCGCCAAGACCAAGCAGTGCGCCTAAAAAACCAGCAAATAAAGAAATGAAGAGAAGTAGTAAGTCGTACATAGAACTATTATAGAACTTAGTTTGTTTTTTTGTCGGTTTTAATTCAAAATGCCGTTCAGAATTTTTCTCAATCCTGAACATTTGAATCTCTTATTTTTTTGAAAACAAATTAAAAAAACTATAAATGAAGGTGAGCCTTATTTATCTGTGAGATATCAAATACTTTGATCACCGTTCGCTCCAGGATCGCTGCCCCTTTGATGGATCAATTATTTGCGCTCTTTATTCCAGCTTTACGGAGAAATAATTTTTAACAAAAGTTAAGGCTTCATCATTTAAGGAGAAAAAATGTCCGCTCAGAAAAGTGACTTAACCAAGGAGTTAGTTTCATTATTTGATTTGAAAAAATCCAGAGTGCGTGATGAAAAAATCCTGACACAGGAAGCTTTCGAAGCTCAGCGTGACATTAAATATCTGACTCTGATGTTTTCGGACGGGATCCCCGATGTCACAATACCCATAACAGATCACGAAATCATTAGATGGGATTCTCAGGCCAAAAAGTTACTTTACGTTAAGGATAATCAAGTTCAATTACTTGAAGCTTGTTCCCAGCAAATTCGAATCAGGATGCGACCCTTTTTAACTGATCTTGTGAGAAAGGCAAGAGACTTTTACAGTGACACCTAAGACGACGAACAGAACTCCCCACGTCAAGCTGCTCAATCATATCAATTAACCGAATTGGGCCTATCTGAACTTAAGAAACTCTTTATTTGACCCGGTCTGGTCGAAACGATAAATGCTATTGAAGTAAGGACGAGACATGAAAATGTTAATCATAACCATTCTTCTCTTCAGTGGTATCGCCACAGCGGCCATTAAAAATGAATCTGAGCTGTCTATGATACAGAGCGGAGGCAACTCTGAAGTTATGACGGCCAATGGAAAATCCACCATCCTTTATAAGTGGCCGAAGAATGCCATCCAGTTTGGTGGACATTATACTTATGGTGAATCAAAGAATTTCGTCTCTGCCCGGAACTGGGATGCTCTGACAAGATATGAAAGGGAGATGACTTCAAAACTTTC
>CAXNNO010000303.1:0-3576 GCA_964203555.1 Bacteriovoracales bacterium | reverse complement strand
ATTATGTCGCCCTTACGTACTCCATGTATAAAAAATTTGGAGTGCCTCTTCGAGTTGCGGCCGGAATTAATCTTAATGTTTTCCCGCTTGGTCAATTTTTCGGCAGGGCCGGAGCCTTTTTTATCAGACGCTCGTTTACCGCCGACCCTCTTTATAAGCTTACTTTCGAGGGCTATATTTACTATCTTTTAAAAACGGGACAAGTTGTTGAGTTCTTTTTCGAAGGGGGAAGAACGAGAACAGGAAAGTTATTAAAGCCTAAATATGGGCTTTTTCAAATGCTTCTGGAGGCCCATTCACAAATCAATGAAAAGCCTTTGATGTTCGTACCGGTTTCTCTGGCACACGAACATATTCCTGAAGAGAAGGCCCACGCACGAGAATTAGGGGGCGGAAAGAAGGTTCCCGAACGAGGGGCGCAACTTTTTAAATTGCTTAAGCTCTTTAATAAACGTTTAGGAACGATACACATCCATTTTGGTAACCCGATTATTGTGGATGGCTATAAGGGGGACCTGAAGGCCGCCACTCAAAATATTGCGTTTGAAAATTTTAAGGCCGTTGGACGCGGAATGCCCATAACACCCTCATCTCTCCTGGCCCTGGTCATGCTGGATGAGCCGTCCGGAGCTCTGACATGGAAGCAGATTGAGGAGCGTTCCGTCGATGTGATTGATTATTGTCAATCACTTAAAATTCCCATTACACCAAGCTTATCGGGCGAAAAATTTCCGGATTCAATTCGATCGGCATTGGATATGTTCATCGGAAACAAAAAAATTGAAGTACTTAATCGTGAAAAACTTAATCAGGTTTATTACGTCATCCGAGACGAAAGAAGGGTAGAAGTTCTTTATCATAAAAATATGATTCTTCACCACTTCCTCGTGCCTGCGATCATTAATGCAACCTGGTTTAATGTTTGGAATGGATCGATCAAAGATGGGATGCAGCTCACCCGATTTCTGATGATGAAAAGAAAAGAGCTGAAGTATGAATTTTATCTGCCCACGACAAAAGAGATGATTCATGAAGCCTTAAATGTGGTTTCTTACGCATTAGGCAGAAGAGTACACTCCTTAGAGGAGTGCATGAAGCTCTCGTCTCAAGATCTTTACCTTCTTGCAACGAAGGTGAGACGTTTTTCCACGGCACTTTCTTACCTGTATGAAGCTTATTACATCTCCAGTCTGGCCATAAAGTATCTTTCAAGCGAAAACTTTACCCAGGAGCGTTTTGTTCAGGTTGCGAAAGAACTTTTCAATCTGGAACTCGAACATGGACGCGTGATAAAATATCCTGAATCATTTGCAGTCCCCATTATTAAAGAGACACTTATTTATCATCAAAATCAAAAAGTGATAGACCGAAATGTAGACAGGAGTTTTAAAGTGATTGATCATACCAAGCTGGATGATTCGATCGAAAAATTTATTCGTGATTTGAATGATCAGGTTGCAATTAACTTAAAATTCAACAAAGCGCTTCCATAATGATTAAGACTCTTATTCCTAATTTACGGTGGTTGTGCTTACCCTCAGAAAATTCAGGCAAGGACTGGTACGAGAAAAGTTTGGACCTGGATAGTCGACTTGAAGGTCTTGGACTTGAGCTTGCGGAAGAAAGTGTTTACCTCATCTTTTCTCATCCTCCACAGGATGTTTTGGAATGTCGAGGGAGTTGCCTCATTGCTCGATCAGTGATCGGGCCAAAAAGGCCTCTGGAGAAGCCACTGTCTATGATCGACTGGACCGCCGGTCAGGTTTGGCTGGAAAAACTTTCGGGAAAGAACTTAGAGGATCTTCTGGTTTCCGCCGGGCAAGGACTATCAACGAGGCCTGAAGAGGGGCGTCAGGGTGGTTTTAACCTTCGCATACGACGTGAATTGTCCTCGACAGGGCTCAAGCTCAGTGTAGAATCAATCTTCCAAGAATGAGTTCTTGTCAGGTTATTCAAGGCATTGTATTTTTCCATTATTTATTTAGATCCCAATCATGCAATGGAGGTGGGTTATAAGCGACAAAGTTCAAGAACCTAGAGTTAACGAGAGAATCCGTGCACACGAAATTCGTCTAATAGGTGATGATGGAAAAGCTTACGGCGTTGTTACGCTTGCCCAGGCAAGACTCATGGCCGACTCTGAGGGAATGGACCTTATCGAGATTTCTCCCAACGCAAATCCTCCTGTTGTTAAGATGATGGATTACGGAAAATACAAGTACCAAATCCAGAAGAAACTTGCAGAAGCTAAGAAGAAGCAAGTTGTGATTGATGTAAAAGAAATGAAATTTCGACCAAACATCGAGAAACACGATCTTGAAGTCAAAATTCATCACATTGAAAAGTTCCTCGACCAGGGCGATAAAGTGAAGCTCTTGATGCAATTTCGTGGGCGTGAAATGGCGCACAAGGAGATTGGTCTTGCTAAGTTTGATGAAATTGTGAGGTCGGTACTTGAAAAAGGTGCAGTGATTGAGGCCCCGGCCAAATTCATGGGTAATCGAGTGATTGCTATGATTGCACCAGGTAAAAAGAAATAAATAGTACTTTATCAATCAGTTATCTCATGATAACTTCGTTCACTCTTTTAAGGGTGAAATTACGTTTTAGGAGCGATATATGCCGAAAATGAAAACTAAGCGCGCGGCTGCCAAGCGCTTTAAGGTTACTGCTACTGGGAAAATTAAGTATAAGAAGGCCCATCTTCGTCACTTGCTTGTAAACAAGTCGAAAAAAGCGAAGAAAGATAAGGGTACTGCTGGATACGTTAATCCTGGTGATTACAATAATGCAGCGGCTTGTATCCCTTACTTAGTATAATTTTTTTAAATTGCGACGTTGTTTGCAATGTAATAATAACCATCGAGAGTAGAGAACTAGGGTAAAGTGACCGAAAAAGTCCCCCTATGATCGAAGAGGAGAATGTATGTCACGAGTTCGCCGAGGGTTTAAGGCCCGTCAAAGAAGAAACAAAATTTTAAAACTGGCCAAGGGTTTCCACTTTGACCGTAGGACGAAGTATAAGCACGCTTCTGAAACTGTTCGTCGTGCACTTCATTATGCCTTTATTGGTCGTCGTCTTCTTAAAAGAGATATTCGTAAGCTTTGGATTGTCCGTATTAATGCTGGAGCTCGTATGCTTGGCACGACTTACAGTCGGTTCATTTCTGGTCTTTATAAGAAAGATATTACTATCAATCGTAAGATGCTTTCTGAGCTTGCAGTTCGCGACTTCAATGCTTTTAAAGCGATTTTCGAAGCAACAAAGTAAAATTAAAAAAAAGGGCCCCGTAAGGGGCTTTTTTTTTGCCATTATTGAAATAAAAAATGTTTAACTAATCGCAACTGACTGTAATTTCGTAAAAGACAGATTTTTTTTCTCTTGAACTAATTCTTATTACTGCTAACCTATTAATAATTCTAAAATTATGGCGATAAGCTTTTGAAACTTCATGGGAGATTTTCAATGAGCATGACTAAGGCAGACATAGTCGAGCGTATCTATAAAGAAGCAGGTTTTTCTAAAAAAGAAGCTGCTGAGCTTGTAGATCTCGTTTTTAAAGTTATCAAAGACAC
>CAXNNO010000302.1:0-3578 GCA_964203555.1 Bacteriovoracales bacterium | reverse complement strand
TTTTCAATCCCCTCTTTAACAGAGGCCAGAGTGAGGTGAAGGGTTTCTTTAGAGACATCGATTGTATAAGGGACGGCACCTACATTGACGACCGATTCAAATGTCGCCCAGAAGGTCATGTCAGGCAAAAGAACTTTGTCATTCTTCTCAACCCCGGCCGCACGAAGTGCAACCTGAATAGCATCAGTCCCGTTAGCGCATCCAAGGGCGAAAGATGATCCAGTGTAGTCTCGAATCGCAATCTCAAATTGTCCAACAACCGGCCCGCCAACGAAGTGTCCATTTTTTAAAAGTTCAGCCGTTTTAGCAGTGACAGTTTCGTAAAAATTATTTTCGTAACGAAGGATATCGATGAAGTTTACTTTCATTCTTTTTCTCTCTGAAGGATGTGTTTTTTGAAGTTTACTTAACTTTAAATCATTAGTCGAGAATGCCTTGAAGGAGTCATCCGCGAGGCGATGCACAATTTTTCTTATCTC
The DNA here is from genome assembly GCA_964203555.1 of Bacteriovoracales bacterium. Classification (GTDB taxonomy): domain Bacteria; phylum Bdellovibrionota; class Bacteriovoracia; order Bacteriovoracales; family Bacteriovoracaceae; genus Peredibacter. The sequence continues at coordinate 3,099 of CAXNNO010000302.1, read as the reverse complement.
TTAACCGACTTAAGCAGTCATTCATTCCTGTTTAATTGGAGACTTAACGAATTAATGACCATGAATTTTTCTTGAAATGAAGGAAAATAATTCCTCAGGTTCTTTGAAATCGCACCGACAAGCTAAGTCAACAAGGCTTCATCATAGTGATGAGGCAAAAAACAAAAAATGGCATGGTTGCCTAATGATGAAATTGAACACTTCATCGTCTGACTTGGAGGTTGGAATGTATATAACCGGAGGATAGTCTATGGGTTTCAGAATTAACACAAACGTTGCTTCTCTTCAGGCGCAAACGTCTTTGAACAAAGTGAACAAAGAGTCACAGGACAGTTTATCAAAACTGTCTTCAGGTTCGAGGATTACAAAAGCGGCTGATGATGCGGCAGGGCTCGGAATCTCAGAGAAATTGAAAGCTGAGATTCGGTCATCTCAACAGGCAACCAGAAACGCAAACGATGGTATCTCTATGGTTCAAGTAGCGGAAGGTGGGTTGAATGAATCTTCAAACATCCTTGTGCGTATGCGAGAACTTGGAGTGCAGTCAGCTTCTGATACTGTTGGGGATTCAGAAAGAGGAATGGCGAACTTAGAATATCAACAGTTGAAGTCAGAAATGGAACGTATTTCTCAGGTGACTGAGTTTAACGGAAAGAAACTTCTGAACGGTGACAGTGAGAAATATGAGTTTCAAGTAGGTACAGGGGGCAATGAGTTTGAAGATAGAATTGCCTTCCAGGCCGGCCAAATTAACTCTGGAAATGAATCACTCGGTGTAGGCTCTCTGGATATCGGTAGTAAAGATGGTGCTCAGGAATCTCTTACTAGTGTAGATGCTGCAATTGAAAAGATCTCGAGTCAGCGCGCTGTTCTTGGTTCTCTACAGAACAGATTAGTGTCGACTACGAATAACTTGCAGACATCAACTGAGAATATGAGTGCCGCTAACAGCCGAATCCGTGATACAGATTATGCTGAAGAGACTGCGAAGTCGGCCCGTAACCAGATCATTCAATCAGCTGGTACTTCGGTTCTTGCTCAGGCAAACATGAGCAGCCAAGGTGCTCTTAAGCTGATCGGCTAAGCCTTAAGAATTCGATCAATCAAGGCCTTCCTTTCGGGGAAGGCCTTTTTTTTTAGTTAAAAAGATAAATGCTGAAAGTCGTCATTCTATTGCAAAATCAAAGGGTTTTAATCGAATGACAGGTACCTCGAGCATTAATCATTTACTGCAACGTGTTTTTTTGCTATTTCCCCAACCTATGACTGATAAGCTAAAAAAAACCATCGATGATAACTTTTGTTATCGGGCCGACTTTAAATATACTCATGATAATCCTTATCATGACAAACTCGAAGTTTTTGATTCCTTCGTTCTAAGAGATGAGGAAGCCGAGAGCAATATAGGCAAATGGAAAGGTTTGTTTAAAAATGACCAGCCCATCGAGGTCGAAATAGGCACTGGTTATGGTGAATTCATGATGGAGTACTCTCAAAAGTATCCGGAAGTGAATTTCATTGGTCTGGATCATCGCTTTAAGCGTAGTTTCAGTGTGGCCAAGAAACTGGATAAATTAGAGCATAAAAATTTTCGCTATCTTAGGGCCAGGGGCGAGAGACTCGAGTTCATGTTCGGTGAAAATGAAGTTCAATCGGTCTTTTACTTCTTTCCAGATCCCTGGCCAAAAACTCGCCATCATAAAAAGCGATTATTTCAAAAGCCATTTCTCAATGCCTGCCACAAGGTCCTAAGGCCTGGCGGAACGCTCTTTGTGAAGACAGATCATGACGGCTATTATGAGTGGATGCTCGAACATATTGCAGGGGATGATCGTTTTGAGGTTCTTCTCAATTCAAGAGATTTACGTCAGGAATTCCCGGAACATTTTTTGTCTCAATTTATGACAAAATTTGAAAAAATATTCTTATCTCAGGGGACTTTAATCAAGTCACTTGTTCTAAGAAAGCTCTGAAGGAAAATTAACTGTGGCATATGAACACCTTAAGGACAGGATCAAAGAATCGCCAGTCTCCTTGGTGGTGGGCAACTACATTACCCTCAATAAACGCGGAACAAATCTCGAAGCCATTTGTCCATTTCATTCGGATACAAAGCCTTCTCTCAAAGTGAATGACAATAAGGGCATGTACAAGTGTTTTGCCTGTGGTGCTGGCGGGGACGCGATCCTTTTTGTCCAGAATTTTAAGAAAGTGACATTCGTTGAAGCACTGAAAGAGATAGCCGGCATACTTGGTCTTCCGTTTGAAGAGCAAAAAGAAAAAAAGAAAAATCCAAGACTGGAAATGGCGTTGAGATTACTGAACGCATCCGTAAAAGTTTACAAAAAAATTGCTGCTTACGAACCAATACCCTATGTTGATTTTATTAAAAAAAGAAAACTTCTTCCTGAGACAATTGAAAAATGGGAAATAGGCTTCGCTCCCGGTAACAACTCACTCTTCCAGTACCTCGACTTACTTCCCGGAGCTGACGGAGATTCTGCGCGTACCATCGCAAAAGAGATTGGAATCATTCGATACAATGAATTAAGAAACAGCCACTATGATTTTTATCGGGATAGAATCATGTTTCCTATTCACGATCACTCGGGTCAAGTCAGAGGGTACAGTGCGAGGGCGATTTCGGCCGATCAACCTCCCAAATATCTTAATTCGGGAGAATCATTTGTCTTTGATAAGAGCTCTCTCCTGTTTGGATTTTATTTTGGTAAAAATGCCATCAGGCAGGCCGAACAAGTTATCATTGTTGAAGGCAATATCGATGTCATCATGATGCACCAATTTGGTTTTCAGCATACGGTGGGTACCATGGGGACGGCATTATCTGATCAATCCGTTAGGCTTCTTTCCAACATGACTAAGAATATTTTTCTGGCACTGGATTCGGATGCCTCAGGAAAAAAGGCGATGCAAAGAATTAATGCTGACTTTATGCGATTGGGTGTCCTCCCAAAATTTCTTGGTTTTGGGCCCTACAAAGATCCTGATGAATTCCTCGTTAGTGAGGGCAGACTGGCCCTTATAGAGAGAATAGAAACCTCCCCTATTTATCTTGATGTCCTGATTCAAGAACAATTC
>CAXNNO010000301.1:0-3581 GCA_964203555.1 Bacteriovoracales bacterium | reverse complement strand
CTGATTTGTTTTGCTCTCAAATCCAATTCAAATAAGAACCTTTTGAAAATTCTGGCCGCCCAGGGGTCTGGTGCGGATATCGTTTCAGGAGGAGAATTAAAAAGAGCACTTGAGGCGGGCATACCATCGGACAAGATCGTATTCTCCGGAGTGGGTAAAACAGAAGAAGAAATTCTATTTGCTCTTAATATCTCCAAAGATGGTATCTATTCCTTCAATGTGGAGTCCATCGAAGAACTTGAACTTATCAATTCATGTGCGAAAAGATCGAAAAAGAAAGCACGTATATGCTTTCGTCTAAATCCGGTTGTTCAGCCAAAAACTCACAAATACATCTCCACCGGCAATAAAACACATAAATTTGGTCTTTTAGAAAAGGACATCCTCAGTTCCTTAACTCATAAGAGATATTGGACGAACAGCAAGTTAGTTGGATTATCTGTCCATATAGGAAGTCAGTTATTGGATTTAAAGGCCACCAAAAAGGCCATTATTAAACTCAGTGAAGTGGCCCTGGCAACGGGGGTTCCTTTAGAATTTTTAGATGTTGGTGGTGGTCTGGGTGTGGATTACCACCCTGATGAAACGCAGAGACTCCCATCTGTTAACGACTACATGGAGCTGGTTGGTGCAACTTTGAATAAGCATTTTTATTCAAAAACACTCCTCAGACCCCGTATTGTTTTTGAACCTGGCCGACGTATTATCGCCAAGGCCGGTATCTTTGTGATGAAAGTCCTGAGAAATAAAATTTCTGAAAACAATCACTTTGTGATTGTTGATGGTGGAATGAATGATTTTATGCGCCCTTCACTTTATGAGGCCTACCATGAGGTTATGCCGGTGAAAGAAGGCAAGGCAGAAAATCCCTGTCATATCGTTGGGCCGATTTGTGAAACTTCCGACTGTTTTGGCTCCAACAGGCTTATGCCAATCTTGAGTAGCGGAGATATGCTGGTCCTCTGTGATGCAGGCGCTTACGGCTATAGCATGGGATCCAACTATAATCTGAGGGGAAGACCTCAAGAAATTCTGATCGATAAAAACAAAAAAACAAAAATAATCAATCAAGCGCAGAAATATCAGGACCTGCTCTAAACATAGGTGACTTCAACTATCTCAGCGGATTTTATAGATTAATGTTCTTGAGGTCGAAAGTTCTTCAAATTGAGAGCTATTCATTAAATCCCCGTTAAACTTGGCAGAGACCTTTGCCGTAATATTGAATTTTCCACTTGAAAGTTTTAATCCTAATTTACTCAGATTAATAGAGGCCTTTGATCCCTGCGGGTTTGAGTTAATTTGAATCTCAGATGCGAGCAACTCTCGATCAAGTAAAACAGCTCCAGAATCAAAATTTTTGTTTTTCACAATTTTAAGACTAATACCAACATTCTGAAGACCATCGACATCCTCAATATCAAGGTCAAGCATCCCATTTTGAATGGAGATCGCTGACATTTTAAGGGATCCAAAAACTGGGGCCGCCTCAACTAATTCCACCATCAGACATGAATCAAGCATGATAACAGAACCATTCACGGTTGAATTTAGATCCTGTTTGTTTTTTACAATAAAGAATTTACCTGAGCCTTTAACATCCACCGTAAGTTTGTCTCCGTATAAAACAACTTTGAATACTTCTCCAGGAGTTGCTTCTTGAGAGATTTTTGTGATATCCAGATTTACTTTTGCCTCGACGTCAAAATCTTTCACCTCATAAGGAATGCTCGCATACTGCATACAGGTATAGGGAACAATTCGATAATTCGGTTCGCTCCAGCAGCCCGTATTAGCTATAGGATGATAGGGATTACTATAACCGGAATATGGATAATTTGACCCAAATCCCCCTCCGCAAACTGTTCTGAAACCAACAATATCCTGCCGATAACAAATGGATTCACGTTGCTCTGTTCGATATTCAATGTGGGTCTTCTCACTTCTTAAGACAAGTTCAATCGATTTAACCGAACCATCGTAGACGAAGGTTTTTGAATCAATTGAGCTACCAAGGACACTAAAGGTTAGGGCGAATAAAAAAAGACTAAAAAGCCTCTTCATAACATCTCCTGATGTAAAATTAGTACCTAAGTACCATTTTTCAGAGGAGAAGTGCCTCAAATGTGAATTTTTTATAGGAAGTGAGCAAAAGATATCTGGGGCCTCAGGCCCCAGATATCTAATTTTTAACGGTTTTTATAAATGAGTGTGCTCGAAACCTCAGTCCTTTCAAACTGAGAGGCATTTAGGATTGAGCCCTTGTGCTTAAAATATGCTTTAGGCGTAATCTTAAATCGGCCTGAAGAGAGCCGAACTCCAAGATTCTGAATATTAATGGTCACTTCAGAAGAACTATTGGAGCTAGAGATTTTAATTTCATTAGTCTTCAACTCACGATCAAAAAGAACCTTGTCACTTCCCAGAATCGGGGACTTTGTAATGTTCAACTTAAAACCAATAAGCTCTCGCAGCTCAATTGGGCCCATGTCAAAAAAGAGGTCAGACCCCTTAAGAGAAATATTTTGTATACTCAAAGCATTTGTAACCGGAGATGCATCGACGAGACTGGCCGTAAAATTGGCATCGATGAACTTAACAGGGCCCTCAACTCTTGAAGAAATTTCTTTCTTTGTAAGGAGAATAAAATATTTTCTTGAACCCACAGCAGAAAGGGAAAGATTATCACCATCAAGAGTGACTTCAAATGATTCTCCAGGAGTGGCACCTTCAAGACTGGAAATATCTAAATTAACAAATGCTTGAACATCATAATCTTTCACCTCATAGGGAATTCTAATAGTCTCAATACATGAATAAGCAATTGTTCTGTATTCTGGAACGGTCTGACATATTCTTCCGCTGGGAGTTGAGCGGCAAATAGTTCTGTAAAAAACTTGCTGCCTAAAACATGTCGTTCGACGCTGTTCGTATCGATACTCAGTATGTGTTGCTTCTGATTGAAGAGACATTTGCACTGAATCCTGGGACCCATCATAAAAGAATGTTTGAATTTCGGTTGTTGCCATTGCGCTGATGGCAAAGGCAAACACTAATATTGCTGTAAGCATTTTCATGGATAACTCCTGAATTAAATGAAAAAAGGACCTTTATTTTAAGTAGCATGGTCCAACAGGGTTGAAAATGGAACTGTCAGACAATTTAGGAATCATGTAAAAAAACCAGTGTCAGGTTGACCCTAGGACTGAACACTCCATGAAGTTGTTCCATCGGGATTATCTTTTAGAACGATGTTTTTACTGCTCATTTCTTTTCTGATTTCATCGGCACGGACCCAGTTCTTGGACAACTTAGCGGCCTTTCTTTCTTCAATAAGTGACTCAATCCATGCTGCATCCACCCCAGTCAGGCTGGTGTCATGATCATGTTTTCTCAATTCGGAGAGGACTTTTTCAGGCCCAGCATGAATGAGTCCCAAAGAATTCTGAACGAACTGAATGGTTTGCAAAACTTCTTGAACACTTTGAGCAGAAAGTTCGTCCCTATGGGCACGAGCACTTCTCATTAATAAAAAAAAGTGCCCCATTGCTCCGGCCGAATTAAAGTCGTTTGATAGTTCT
>CAXNNO010000300.1:0-3601 GCA_964203555.1 Bacteriovoracales bacterium | reverse complement strand
TCGAAGGAGTGCTTCCTGAAGGAATGATGCTTGATAGTCTTTTGAGAACAAAAAAAATTGATAAGGATGATTACTTCTCGCAACTCATGGCCGTAGGGATGGATCTTGTAGGTCACGTTACTGTTCGGGAGATAAAATGATAAATCGATGTCTCCTCACCTACGAAGAGCTGGAAGAGGGAGAAGGTTATTCACTGGCAGGTTTGAAGAAGCTAAATGTCAGATTGGAAAATCTAAAACCATTCCCTTATGACCGCCAGGAACAAACACGAGAAGTACAAAGACACGCTGGTAAGATTTCTATCCAAGGGATTCAGCCCAAGTTAAGCGCAAAACTTTCTGTAAAAAATGAAAGCTTTGAATTGGTTGATAAGGATGGGGAATATATCATCAAGCCTCAAGTAAATGATTATCCTGAACTACCGCAAAATGAAGATCTAACTATGCATCTTGCCCAAGTTGTTGGCCTGAATGTCCCATGGCATGGGCTTATCAGAGCGAAGGATGATTCTCTACTTTATGTTATTAAGAGGTTTGACCGATTACCTAAGAAGAAAAAACTACCACAAGAAGATTTTGCACAACTTCTCGGAGCGACAAGATCCACCAAGTATCAATCAAACATGGAAAAAGTATGCGAGATAGTTGAAGAATTCTGCTCATTTCCTGCATTAGAACTGGAAAATATTTTCAAACTGACACTCTTTTCTTTTCTCGTTGGCAACGAGGACCTTCATTTAAAAAACTTTTCAGTCCAGACAAACCTTAAAGGGGTTGTAAAACTAACTCCCGCTTATGACCTTGTGAATACCACCATTGCATTAGTAGAACCTCAAGTGGAACTTGCACTCGAACTCAATGGAAAAAAACATGGCATAACGAGGGAAGACCTTATCGATTATTTCGCTCCTGAGCACTGTTATGTGAAAAAAGAGCAGGCCATAAAAATTCTGGATTCATACCTTAAGCAAATTCCAACTTTTGAGACCTGGGTTCAAAAGTCGTTTCTTTCAAAAGAGATGAAGGAAAAATACATGAAACTTATTTTGGATAGAGCGGCCATACTTAAGTAAGAAGAGAAAAGTCCATCCGAAATGTCCCAGAAATGTCCCAACAGCTTCCGATAATTACCTGTTCGAAAAAGGAGGGATCCTCTTCCCAACTCGTACAGTAACAATCCCTTGAATTTAAAATTTTGGAATCAGTTTGTATCATCTAATTAAATTGTTTAATGAGAAAAGCATGATGTCAATTAACCCAATGATTAAAAGCCAATCTCTGTATCGTATTTCTTTGTTTAAATAGATTTTCGAAAGCTGAAGGTAAGAAAGATAGGGGGGAAACGATATCAACGTAACTCTAGATAATTAAGCAGCATCCTTTAATCGTTTCACACCATCAGCGATTAGCAGTCTCATAAGAACTTGATAGGGCACTCCACGCTTAGAGGCTATGGCCTTAAGTTCTTTGAGAAGTTCTTCCTCAAGGGCAATACTGGTTGGTTTTCTTCGAGCGCCTTTAAGACGACTCATTCCCTCGATAATTTGTTTGCTATCAAATTCAATCTTGTCATAGGCCTTCAAGCGCTTTGCGGACTTCTTCATAGAGCCTCCTTTCCTTTTTGCTCGCTATGCGAGAGCTTATGGGTCTGACTCTTCCATCTCTAAGAGTAAAGACCACAGAGATAAATTTACCAGTTATGGCCAGACCAACGACACAGAGTCTTTCTTCGTCCACTTCAGGATTAATCTGCCTTCCAATCGGGAAGGCCATTTTGAGTGAAAAGATCGATTCCACCTCATCGCAGCTAATACCATGCTTGTTTGAGCTTTTGGTCATATTGGCGGAGTCCCATTCGAAATCGAATGACTCATTTTGAAGATACCAGTATGCCAACCATACAACGAACTTAAACTGTCCCATCGACACTATAGTGTACAGTCAAGATCGTTTCAATACTTGATCAAACGTGACTAATTAATAATAGATTTTGATGAAGGCGATTTCAGGCCTGCAGTTGAGGCGAATAGGTAAAATCGAGTTTCCTAGCCCTCGGCTCACATACATCTTCGCCTTGCCTTCTTTAAACCAACCAGAGTGATATTTACCTGTTCCTTCAGGCGTCCATAGAGCACCAATGAAAGGAAGACGAATTTGGCCACCATGAGAGTGACCTGCGAATGCTAAGTTGGTTTTATTATTTATTGACGTGAACAATGCTGGCGAGTGAAACATTGAGATGGTTTTACTTTTTTTAGGAATATTCTCGTAGGTGCTAAGCTCAGGGGAACCGGCAAGCTCATCGTCAAGGCCAACAAGCCAAAGATTATCTTTTATTTGAATGTTCTTATTTGTCAGATCGACAATATGGGTCTTTTTCAGGATATGGTGTAGTTCTTTAATTGGTTCCCAATACTCCCAATTTCCTTGGACGAAATATACTCCGAGCGGAGCTTTTAATTTAGAAAGAACATCTTCGTAACCTTTGGCAGTTCCTCCTGGAGTTGCGATATCTCCTGTTATCAGAATTAACTCGGGTTTTTGAGATTGAATAGCATTGATTAGCTTAAGTTCCAATTTACCCAGACCATTTGTATGGAGGTCCGTCACATGGGCAACGAGCAGGCTTTTGCCACTTGCCCCTATCGTAACTTCGTGAAAAGTACTTTCTAGTTGATAGGCCTCAAAGCAAGCTGAGTAAATTAAGGTAAAAACAGGAATGAGGAGAATTAATATTTTAAGTGCATTCATGATATTATTTTATTATGGGAAACATTCTTAAGATTTACCATTTGAAAGATGAAAAGAGATTTCTTGCCCTTGGAGTAACTAATAATGGAAGGTTTCTCACGATTATTTTTACCTTAAGAAAGAAAAAATTAATCAGTGTGATATCAGCAAGAGATATGGGCCGAAAAGAAAGGAAAGCTTATGAAGAAAACTAAGAAATTACCAAAGTTTAAAAATGAGAAGCAAGAAAGAGACTTCTGGAAAAAAAATGATGTGACTGACTACTTTGATCTTAAAGGTGGAAAAAAAATGAATTTTCCTAATCTTAAGCCTTCGACCCAGACTATCTCGATTCGTTTACCGGAAGATTTATTGGAGGAAATCAAAGTTCTAGCAAATAAGCGAGACGTCCCTTATCAGTCTCTGATTAAGATTCTCTTACGTGAAAGTCTAGATGATGATTCTGCTGCATAAATAGGCCCACAAAATGAGCGATTAGGTAAGATAGAATTTACTATTCCACGCCCCTCTTTAAAATAACCCGCTGCAAATTTTCCTGCAAGGGAACCATGATCGTTTTTGCATAGACTAGGCCTAGGTAAGATCATGGTTCATGATTTGTTAGAATGGTGCTAGGTTCCTCGAATTGGTTGTACCCAGTTTCTCGAATGTATGCAAAAGACAATGCAACTGTGCCTCTTTGATATTTGCAACTCCAATGAACTCGTTTTTTGTTCGGCCACTTTGCAGGCCAATCACTCGCATAACTGTCACTGTTGATTAAGAAATAAGCTTTCGCTTTTTCATTCTCCTTATTGGGCCTTAAGTCATCTGAAGTTTCGTTGAGTTTTTCAATGAACTGAAATATTACG
>CAXNNO010000299.1:0-3608 GCA_964203555.1 Bacteriovoracales bacterium | reverse complement strand
CTCCCCTTGATCGCTCAAGCTCTTGTTGCCAAACAAAGTGAAGGGGTAGACGTCCGAGTAGTGCTGGAGCATGACTATCACTATAATGTCTTGGATCAGAGACCTTCTACGGAAGGTGAGTATGAAGCTTCAAAACTAACTGAGCTTGTGGCCTTTGTTGATTTGAATCGTGATAGCAAAATTTCTAAGGAAGAACTCGAGACGCGAGATGCTATTTATATACTTCAAAATGCTAAGATCAAAATCTTGGACGATACCTCTGATAACTCCCGTGGCTCGGGATTAATGCATCATAAATTCGTTGTGATAGACGGAAGAAAAACAGTCATCAGCACGGCAAATTTCACCATGAGTTGCATCCATGGAGATGTGCTCACTCCAAGTTCTCGGGGAAATGCCAATTCCATGATCGTTGTTGATTCTCCTCATTTTGCAAAAATATTTAATGAAGAATTTTCTCAACTTTGGGGCAATGGGAAAAGAGGAAATTTTGGACATAATAAAACTTATCGCGGACCGATTAATACCTCAGTAAAGGGTGTAAAACTGACTGTCCAGTTTTCACCCACATCGCAGCGCTACACTTGGGCAGAATCGGTTAATGGTCTGATGGCCTCTCATATGTCCCGTGCAACGAAATCCATTAAAGCTGCTCTTTTCGTGTTTTCTGATCAGAAGTTGGCAGATGTGATGGAGAAAAGACATAACCTAGGTGCGGAAATTGGAGTGATCATAGAACCTAAATTCGCGTTTAGAGACTATTCTGAGCTCCTGGACCTGATGGGTCTTCAGATGCTTAATCAGAAATGCAGTTTTGAGACTGAAAATAATCCCTGGAAGACTCCTTCCCTGGAAGCAGGTATGGCGAGGCTTCCTCCAGGGGACGTCCTTCATCATAAGTTTGCAGTGATTGATAATAAAACTGTGATCATGGGATCTCAAAATTGGTCAGATGCCGCCAACTATGTAAACGATGAGACCTTAATCATTATTCAGGACGATACTATTTCTGAACAGTTTACTGAGGAATATAACCGAGTCAAAAGATCTGCTGTTCTCGGCCCCACGCCCTGGTTAGAGGAGCGGATTCGGGAGCAAGAGGAAGCCTGCTCCCATCTAATACGCTATTAATTCCAATTTCGCTGAAACTTGAGTTATACTTTAAGCTCCGGAAACTTATGGAAGGAGTTCCACTTGAGTCGCGAAAGATCTAAAGGGATTGTTGGCATTTTTATTCTTGTCACTGTCCTGTTCTTCATCTTTATTTTATTTGCTTTCTACACGGTTTCTCAACTCAAAGAGTCCACCTCGATGGGTGAGGGCCTAATGGATAAGTCTAAAAACTCACCAATTGCTGTCATCACAATTGAAAACGAAATAAGTGAGTCCAAAAAAATAATTGAAATGCTTCTGGCCGCGGAAGAAGAGTCGAGCATTAAGGCCATTATCCTTCGAATTGATTCTCCGGGCGGGGCCGTCGCTCCGACGCAGGAGATTTATCAGGAAGTGATAAGAATTGATAAGGTTAAGCCTATTTATGCTTCCTTTGGAACCGTGGCGGCATCCGGTGGTTACTATATTGGTGCTGCCTGTAGAAAAATTTGGGCCAATTCAGGGACACTGACCGGATCGATTGGTGTCATTATGCAAATGGCCGATCTCTCTGAGCTTTTTAAGTGGGCCAAGTACAAACCGGAAACTATTAAGGCCGGTCGCTATAAAGATATCGGTAATCCGGCGAGGGCCATGACAGATGAAGAGCGTTTATTTTTGACGGATCTGCTCGCTGGTACTCATCGTCAGTTTATGGACGATATTTCTGCCATTAGAAAGAATCGCTTAAAAAAAGACATTACGGAGTTAGCTCAAGGTCAAATCTTTCATGGTAAGGATGCCAAAGATCTGGGCCTCGTTGATGAAGTGGGCAGTTTATGGCAGGCCGGGCGTGCCATTCATAAAGATTTAAAACTCAAAGGTGAATTCAACCTTAGATTCCTGAAACCTCAGAGAAAGAAATTTTCATTCTCTGAATTTATGGAAGAGACTGAGGATACTTTTTCATTCATCAGAAATAAGCTTGAAACCAAAACAGCCCCGGCCTATAAATTTCAAATGTAGGGGAGTCTTGTGGACTACACCTTCTTTTTAGATTGGGGAAAAGATCACGTACTGACGATCGTCGCACTCGTCATAACGCTCGTACTTATTTACCACTACGTTATCGAGCGAGATAAGGGCGTTAAACTTTCCAAGAAGTATCGCAATAGTATTTTTGAGGCCCAGTCACGAATTTTCCTGAATGCGACTCAGTACCTGATTGAAGGTAATAAAAATCTTGCGATTAAAGAATTCCTGAACGCTGTCGATCTTAATCGTGAAACCATTGATACCTATTTCGCACTGGGTGGATTATTCAGATCAAATGGCGAAATTGAGAAGGCGATATCGATTCATAGATCTCTCATCGCCCGTGAGAGCATTTCAGAATCCACCCGCCTTCAGGCCTTAAAAGAACTGGCCCTTGATTTTGACAAGGGAGGATTCATTGATAAAGCGATTGAAACTTACAAGGATGTATTAAAGATCAATCGAGATCAGCAGGATGTCCTTCATTCTCTGTGCAGAATTTATGAAGACATTGAGGATTGGGATCAGGCCTATAATTACAGAATTATGCTCTCTAAGGTTGGTCATGAAAATCAGTCTGAGACCATCTCACATATTCTGGTTCAAAAGGCCAAGGCGCATTTTGATAAAGGTCAGTTTAAGGCCTGTGCTGAAGAAATAGAAGATGCCTTTCGATTCGCTCCATCTGTGTCTGCAAAAATCTTAAGACTTCGTCTTTATCTCGTTTTGGGCAATATGGAAGATGCTAACGGGCTTTTCCTTGAACTCCTTAAAGAACATCCAATGTATGCAACCTTCATTTTTGTTTCATTGGAACAATTTAATGAGAAGCTTCCTCAAGCCGTGGAATATCAGGAAAGACTTCATCAGCTCAAAGATTATTTCCTTGGTATTAACGATATCGATCTAATGTCCTCTCCTTCAGTTGTTCTTTCAAAAATCAGACTTCTCAAAGACTTGAAAAAATCCGGAGAAGCATTTTACTTACTTGATAATTGGATGAAGACCAACGGGCAATCGGATGTATTGAAGGTTGAGTATATCAAAATCCTTATTGAGGTAGGGAAATTTGAAGAGGCACTTGAGCATACAAAAACACTTTTAAACAACCTGCATAGTTCTCTGACAAGGCATTATTGTTCACAATGTGGATATAATTCAGATGAAATTTTCTGGCGTTGTCCGCAATGCCATAATTGGGAAACAATACAATTCAGGTGGAAGGTTTAAAGCGATGTGGTGGTTATTTATATTACTCCCGACATTTTTAATGGCAGAAACAATTTCCACTGACGAGAAAATTGTGGGCGTTTACTACTTTACTCCAACGTTTGGACATATTCATCAATCCCCTCAGAGAACCTCCGCCAGTCTTACCACCATTCAGTGTTCTCATCCATTGAAGGTTATAGAAAGTTCAAAAGTCTCAGCAGGCGCGGAATGGGCGTACGTCCAGACGGCAGATTATAAGGGATTTGTTC
>CAXNNO010000298.1:0-3620 GCA_964203555.1 Bacteriovoracales bacterium | reverse complement strand
CTAGCGTTTTCATCCAAAATGTTTTTTTGCATATAAGAAAGAATTTCTTTTTCAGATATTCCTTCTGCCTTTAATTTTAATAAGGCATTTTCAAGTTCCTTCTGAGCAAGATCTTTAAAATAAGGATCTTTCTGATCCCACTCTACAGTCATGTCATAACGAAACTTATTGAAGGCATCCGAAATTTTCTGAGAGGAAGGTTTTTCAGAAACTTTATAATCAGTAAAAGAATACGCCTGAACATTCTGGGGAATTGTCGTCGTCATAAAAACAGAACAAACGAGCAGAGCACTTACATTCTTTTTTAATTTCATTTTACCACCTTTGATGAGGTTAAAGTTTTTTGGTTTCATGAAAATACGTTGGGTTGATAGTTTCATCATTCTAAGATTTCTTAAAAAATGCGGCGTGAAAATTTTCAGATTATTGAAAAGAAATGGAATTGATTGAAATCAGGATTCAAAGCCTAAGATTCATAAACTGGCCTACCTAAATGGTGATTATCTTCCTTAACAAACCTTCCTTTTTTTCCTACTAAGTCTTTCCTTTTATTTTACGCCCCATATCGAATGACACATTATTTTAAGGATTTACTCCTTTTGAAGTTTGCTAATCTCTTTGCACATCCCTTTTACATGAAACCAACCTGCCCCAATAAAAACTGCTCATTCTTTAACTCCAAAGAAACTGTCCACAAAGACGGCACATTTTTTAGAAGATGCGAGTCGCGATTCATCCAGCGATTCAAATGCAACACATGTGGAAAAAAATTTTCGCATGCTACAAACACCCTCGAATTTGCTCAGAAAAAAAGAAGCATCAACTCGACCTTAAGGGGTCTCCTCGCGTCTGGAGTTTCGATGAGGCGATCCGCTCTGCTTCTAAAAGTTAACAGGATCACAGTTGAGAGGAAGTTTGTTTATCTCGCTAAAAAAGCACAACTCTCGCAGGCAGAATTCCTGCAAAGTCTTCGCGGAAAAGTTTCTCATGTCCAGTTTGATGACCTCATAACAATCGAGCACACGAAATTAAAACCTCTCACCGTATCGATGGCCGTCGATGCCAAAAAACGATTCATCCTCGGAGCAAGGGTAGCACCCATCCCTTCATTCGGGCATCTGGCGAAGTTATCGAGGAGAAAATATGGAAAAAGAAAGAATGAACACAAAAAATCGCTGGATGAACTCTTCCAGATCATGACACCGACGTTGGCGCCAAAACCGTTACTTCGATCAGATGAACATAATTTTTACCCGCCGTTCCTCAAAAAATACGTTCCAGATGGAAAACATGAGGCATTTAAGTCCAGACGTGCTTCAGTTGCTGGGCAGGGAGAGCTCAAAAAAATCTACCGAGATCCGCTTTTTGCCATCAATCACGCGTGTGCGACTCTCAGGGCGAATATAAATCGGCTTTTTCGAAAAACCTGGTGCACGACGAAGAAAAAAGAGCGGCTTCAGATGCACATCGACATTTTTGTCAACTATCACAACACGGTTTATCTTAATTAATTTTTAAAAAAATACGTTTTTTGGGAGACCATTTTTTTTATGGTCCCCCAATTAGGTGGGGCAGTTAGTGTCAGTATTTAAGAAGGCCCACTGTCCTATAAACATTATCAAGAGTTAATCTTGCTCTTTCCTGGGCCCTAGAGGCGCCAGATTTTAATTTTTGATCTAGAAAATCTTTATTCTTCATTAAGTCATTATACTTTTCTCGAACGGGCCTCAAATTTTCTACAACGAGCTCAGCGAGGTCAACTTTAAGGTGACCATACATTTTTCCCTCGTAGTCCTTTTCAATCTGATCCATCGACTTGCCACTCATGACTGAATAGATCGTCATCAAATTTGAAAGTCCAGCCTTGGATTCTGGATCATATTTTATTTCAGATCCAGAATCAGTCGTCGCAGATTTGATTTTTTTCTCAATTTTTTTTGCGTCATCAATAATGGAGACAAAGTTTTTGTCATTTTCGTCAGATTTGGACATCTTTTTTTCTGGGTCCTGAAGCGACATAATGCGAGCACCCACCTTACTGACATGGGCATCAGGTAGTTTAAAAACACCACTGCCGTAGCGGTTTTCAAAAAATCCAACGATGTCGCGGGTGAGTTCCAGGTGCTGGCGCTGATCCTCTCCAACAGGCACCATGTCGGCCTGATAAAGAAGAATATCCGCTGCCATTAAAACAGGATACGTGAAAAGCCCGGCGTTTACATTCTTCACATGCTTTTCAGATTTTTCCTTAAATTGAGTCATCCTATTTAAATACCCCATAGGGGTGAGGCAAGTAAGGATCCACATCAGTTCTGCATGCTCATGAACCTGAGATTGTAGAAAGATGGTATTTTTTTCTGGGTCCAGTCCTAATGCGAGGTATTGGGCAAAAAAACTATAGGCCCTTTGCCTTAAGACCTCTGGGTCCTGAAAAACTGTTAGAGCATGCAGATCAGCGAGAAAATAAAAACAGTCGTAATCACTTTGAAGCTTTTTCCAATTATTGATCGCCCCGATATAATTTCCGAGAGTCAAATCTCCAGTAACTGTACTTCCGCTGAGAATCGTTTTTTTCATAAAAAAAATTATAAGATGTATCGACTTGAAGGTGAAGTAATAAGCTTAACTAATCCATCATGACTTTTTATGGGTCCTTCAAATGACCGACTGAAACAATAAGAAAAACCACTTCACTAAACTAAATAGGCTCTTATAGCTTGTTTTCTTGGCAATCTACACTCCCACCCCGAGTTCCAAACCCTTAAAAACACGTTCAATTTTGTCTTGAGAGGGTCATGATCTAAACTATTAACATTATTAGGATTCCAGAGTGGGAATTTTTAACCTCTCTATAACTGTCATTTGGAAGATGGGACAATAAAGGTTATGAAACTGAATAAGAACATTCACCTATTGATGATCAGTCTCTTGCTTCTTTTTTCAGCATGTGTTGGAAAAATTGAAGAGGCCGCAGTCCCAATCACGAATCAGTTCACTGATGATCCCATTTATTTTGATTACAAAGGTCTTGAGACTGCTACCGCCATTTCAAATGATAAAGTGGAGCTGAGTTTTGATGTGGCTTCCGGCGCCTTAACTGACATTGAATACAAACTCTACGTTAACGATGCCAATGAAGGCGTGACCCTGGGTCTTGAGACGCTGTCGACTCATTTCAAGGGAAGATATTATTACATGGTCAGGGGTCTTGACATAAATACCCTCTACAACTTTAAAGTGAGGGCCTTTAACAAAGTGACTGGGGCCCAGTCAAAACAAGAAAATAACAAATCGGTAAGAACTTTCAACAATAAAGTATCGGATTTTGGCGGAGTCATAAACCTAAAACTTGTCCCCGGGCAAGAAGACGATGCCGTGGAGGTCCTTTGGGAGAGAGTTCCTTTTGTCTTTATGTTTATTCCAGGCAAACAAGATCCTGTTAAATATGAAGTTGTTTATTCATCAATTTCCCCCGAGGATATATTCAATTCGAACAGCACGTTTCGTACCGTTGTTTCCGTGCCGACAGATCTTCCAGTAAATCATCCTAACTCAAAGGTTATTAAAAATCTGGATCCCAATAAAACTTATTATTTCGCTGTGAGAGCGATTCATAGAGG
>CAXNNO010000297.1:0-3625 GCA_964203555.1 Bacteriovoracales bacterium | reverse complement strand
TCTCAGTTGACCTTGGACTGATGGATCAGGAAAATGCCGAAGTTCTTTCACCTGAATTGCTGCCTGATGATGAGATCATTCTACCATGATGTTTTTAAGCCTACGCCAGCTAATGGCAAGAAAAAAACAGAGCATTCTTATTTTGATGGGGATTACCATCGGAACGGCCGCCTATGTGGCGATCTCTGGCATGATGCTCGGTTTTCAAAGTTATATGCTGGAGCAATTGGTTAATAATGAGGCGCATATTAGAATCTCCGCCCGGGAAGAAGTTCTAACAGCAAAAGACATGAACGCCTTTCCGCAAGTCATCCATATTTTCTGGGATCTTCCCCCCTCAGGCAGAAAAGATTCCTCACGAATTGAATCACCGTTGGGATGGTTTAACAAACTCGACAACGATCCAGAGGTTGCCGCCTATTCTCCTCAGGTTGTATCGCAGGTTATTTTTTCCAGAGCAAAAGTTACCAGGTCAGGCAGAGTGATTGGTTCTCAATTTGAACGACAGGTTAAAGTAACCAATATTGAAAAATACATGAAGGTTGGATCATTCAAGGATATAGGAGCATCAGGCAATAGACTCATTATTGGCTCAAAGCTCATGGAGCAATTAGGAACAAGGGTGTCTGAAACTTTACTTATCTCGACGGGAAACGAGGCACCTCAGCCTTTTAAAATTGAAGGCGTTTTTGAGACTGGAATAAAAAACATCGATGAAACGACGGCGTTTATTTCCCTGGTCGATGCTCAGAAGCTAAGAGGAAGACCGAGTGAGGTTACAGACATTGCCGTTAAATTATTTGACCCCAACAAGGCGCAGACTCGCGCTGATGAATGGAAAATTTCGAGTTTGGATAAGGTCTTACCGTGGCAGGAATCTTCGGCATCTATTCTGTCGGTGTTTAAGACTCAGGATATTGTCAGGAACTCAATGACCATATCGATTATTATTGTTGCTGGATTTGGTATCTACAATATTCTCAGTATTTTAGTTAATCAGAAAAAAAGAGACATCGCGATTTTGCGTTCGATGGGATTCACTCCTCGGGACATTGTTGGCCTATTTTTAAATCAAGGCATTATTCTTGGTCTGGCCGGAGGACTAATTGGCCTCATCCTGGGAAATACCATTTGTCACATCATGGCGCAAATTGAAGTGGTCCCAGGGCGAATGAGCGGACCAGGAAATAAAATGATCATCTCCTTTGACTTTATTATCTATCTGAAGGCATTCATCATTGCCATGATTTCCTCGATTGTTTCTTCTATCATTCCCTCCCGAGAGGCGGGCAAACTGGAACCGATGGATATTATCCGCGCGGGCGGGCAGTAAATGATCGAAGTCAAAAACCTATCCAAAACATTTCCCAACTCAAAGAATCCTGTCCTTAAAGAAATTAATCTAAGCATTGAAAATGGTGATTTCGTTTCGTTAGTGGGGAGATCCGGATCTGGCAAGAGCACTCTATTGTACATCATTTCAACTCTGGATAAGGGTACGACAGGGGAAGTTTTTTATGACAATCGAAAGGTCAGTCACATTTCAAAAGAGGAAATCTACGTATTAAGAAATAAACAAATTGGTTTTGTTTTTCAATTTCACTACTTACTTCAGGAACTAAGTGCGCTGGAAAACATCCTCCTTCCGGCAAGGAAAGCGGGAGAATATGAAAAAAGAAAACCTCTGGCGTTAAAACTTTTAAAGGAAGTCGGGCTTGAAGGAATGGAAAATCGTTTTCCCTCAGAACTTTCTGGTGGGGAACAGCAGCGTGTCGCCATCGCAAGAGCACTGATCATGGAACCAACCTATATCTTTGCTGATGAGCCAACGGGAAATTTGGATTCTATTAACGGTCTCATGATTATTGAATTATTCGAAAAAATTAATCGTGAGAAGGGCACAACCATTATCTATGTTACCCACGACAAAGAATTTGCCGCCAAGGCACGTCGTCAGATCTCACTTTCCGATGGTATATTATGTTAACTTTCTGACCATGTTTAATACGCCCAGAGCACCGGCATTTTCATCTCCCTCCAAAATAATTCTTGGTTGATGCTTTAAGCGATGAAGGCAATGGCGAATGTTACTAACTCCAACCGAATTATGAAAAAGCTCGAACATGCTCTCATCATTTGGTGCATCTCCAAAGAACCAGCATTCATTCTGGTGAAGGTGGGAGCGATACTTTTCGATAAAATGCTTCACTCCTAGGTACTTCGAAATATTTCCGCACCAGAAGTTTATGTGGACATTGGATTTTGAAAAATTAATTTTTTCTGTCTTCATGAAATTCATCACCTGCTCAATCCAGGCCTCTTCCATCTGGTGAAATTCAATTGCCCGATCAGTTAATCTTCCAAAACTATCGGCCGACAATGGAACGTATGGAAAGTGATGTTTTAATTGGGTTGTGAAATTTCTGAGTTTATCCAGTTCAATTGAATCGACCAGTGGTTCTTCAACAATTTCCCCTTTCTCGTTCAGATAAACCACGACTCCACCACCCTCCATAATACAGGCCTTCAAAGGAAAATGGGTTAAAAAGAAATGGCCCCATGAAAGAGAGCGGCCCGAAACAATGACCAATTCATGACCATGCTTATGGATGTGATCAATAATTTCAAAAAAGTCCCGGGTTAGACCTTGTCCATCCACCGTAAGAGTTCCGTCGAAATCAGAAAAGAAAATCATATTACTTCCAAATCCAGGAAAATAGACATCCTATAAAGTCGGATGAAGCCCCAAAGTTTTTGTTACCTTCAATAGATAAAAGTATTTTGTCTTGGTAGTCACCTGGCAAGAATAAACTTGCACCAATCGTTAAATTGGCCTGATACACAAATTCAGAAGTCTGGTTGTTGATTTTGATGCCTAAAGGGGTTGCGAGATAAGGAAAAAACTCTTTCCCCATAAAACCAAAACTTTTTTTAATCGCTGGCGCCAGACCTACAGAGGTGTCAGATTGCGACTCAAATCTTTGATGTAAATGATAGGCCTTGATCGAAACCTTCGGCAGATGAATTTTTTCCGGCAACAGCTCAAAATCCATACCCGAGCCAATATGTAGCCCACGAGAGCTTTGTCCACCGGACACATTGAGGTCGAAAATTCTCTTTCGACTGACTTTTTGGGTGTAACGAAGGCCCGCGGCCATTTCATTTCTTTGTGACATATGGCCCGTTATTTCAGCACTCAAGAGCCTAGCATTGGTACCCAATGGATGGTTAGAAATGCCCATAATCGAAGCCGAGGCGTTCACACTAAGGAAAAGGGTGATTAAATAGAACGTTTTCATTCTTTTATTATCAGGTGGATCGCAAAATTTGCAAGAAATCAGAGTAATGCGCAGCGCTCCGGCATAACCTTTTGATTGACGATGCTGCTCCCTCTCCTATAGATTGTTTGTCGATATCAATGGTGGCCGTAGTTCAGTTGGTAGAGCGCCAGATTGTGATTCTGGTTGTCGTGGGTTCGAGCCCCATCGGTCACCCCATTTTAAAAAAATGATGATCTCCGCAAGGAGTGATTTATACTAAAGCCCAGTTTAACCCACTGGGCTTTTTTATTTTCTACTTATCTATTTTCTTCTTCTCGCGATTTGAACCAACCACACAAAATGCA
>CAXNNO010000296.1:0-3658 GCA_964203555.1 Bacteriovoracales bacterium | reverse complement strand
AGGAGTTTTCCCATAACCGGAACAATTGGTTGAAGACGTGCAGTCATCACAACGGGCAGATAACCCAGAAACTCTATTGAGCTTCTAGAAAAATTGGTCTCTTCTTCAAACTCCCTTTGGGCAACTTTCCAAGGATCATTTTCTAATTCTTTTTTGTGTCCACCCACAAAAGCAATTTGTCCTCCATGGGTCGGCATTTTCTCCGAGCGCTTAATGAAGAATACATACTCTTCGTTGCATAAAAACAAAACCGCCCCTTTCCACTCATCATGGTCAAGGGTATGCTGTGTTTGAATAATTTTCTTTATACGGTAAAAATCCATGCGTCGTCGTCACTTGTTTGAACTCATTCAGATTATTCGAAACTTTTTCAGGGAGCAAGATTTCCTGGATGTTTTAACTCCCCCTGCTGTGGAAAATCCCGGGATGGAAGTCCATATTCATCCTTTTCAATTGCACTCAGTTCAGAAAAAATATCTCAAACCTCTCTATCTTCATACATCGCCTGAGTTTTGTATGAAAGAACTTCTTTCAAGTAGAGAGGAGATGGATAGGATATTTACGATGTCTTATTGTTTCAGGGACGAAGCGAACTCACCCATTCATCGTTCCCAATTTTTAATGCTGGAGTGGTATCGAAAGAATGAACGATTTGAAATAATTATGGAAGATGTCGGGAATCTCATCAATTATGTTATCAAACATGGCGTAATAAGAGGTCTTCCGCTTCGCCCTGAAATGCAGCACCAAAAAATGACTATAAAAACCATGCAAGAACTTTTCCATGAAGAACTCGGCATCGATATTTTAAACTATCTGGAAGTTGATCAAATTAAAAAACTTTTGACACAATTTCCTGATGTCCCGGTTCCTGCAAGTGAGCTCGAGTGGGATGATTATTTTTTTCTGCTTTACCTGAATCGTATTGAACCACTCTTGAAAAAATATCCATTACTTTTAATCACTGAATTCCCCTCCCCCTTAAGTGCTCTGGCGACTTTAAAAAAATCTGATCCACGAGTCTGTGAGAGATTCGAGGTTTATATAAACGGCATTGAGCTGTGCAACTGTTTTAACGAACTGACTGATCTGGTGGAACTGAAAAAAAGATTTTCTCTACAAAATGAATTGAAGCAAAAGCTCTATCATTACGAGCTGCCTGAACCGCTCTCTTTTTATAAGACAATGGAAGAGGGATTACCACCATCCGCAGGAATTGCCTTGGGTGTTGAGCGGCTTCTCCATTCTTTATTTCAGGTAAAAAACGCTTTTTACAATTGATTTACCACCTGAAGCCCATTCATCACTAAATGCATTTTAATAATGAACTCAGATTTTATGTGCTGAATCGGCATCCCCTTCGCCCACTCATAATGAATTTCAGGAGAAGTTTCCTTTCTGATCTGGGACTTGAGAATTGGCGCAAACTTTTGTGCAAGATCTGCTGAAAAAATGGCATACCATCGATAAAGGGCATCAAGATCTTTTGCCTCATAGTAATCCATGAGATCAAGTCCCTTTTCTGTGAAGATTCTCTTTAAAGAATAGAGGTTCAATCGAGACAATGAATCGGCCTGAAAAGTTTGGTTTAGAAATTTCTGGCTAAAATTAAGTGAAAAATCCAGTAAAGGCCGGGAAGGTTTTTCATCCATATTTTCCAGTCCGCTATAAATCTCATCTAAGACCAGGGCCTGATAAATTCCTTCTCTGGACCCCCCTTGCTCAAGAGTATTGAGCCAGTTGGAAAGATCCTCGTCTTTTGGTTCCGTTTTTCTGGTCACGAGGAATATTTCCTCAAGAAATTTATAGTTAAAGAGTCTTTTTTTGTCCGTAGGAAGATTATCAAACTCCGTGCTGCCTTTGATTTTTTTGCTATAAGTGGCGAGATCAGTGGTTTTCTTTATACCCTGAGGAATTTGAGGCAGGCGAAATGTTGCGGTTTCAACGACTTCCGAGGTGCCTAAGAGTTTATCGGCCCATTTCTCTCCCATAACCCGGGTCAAAGGACCTCGAATATTGAGCATCTGGCCGGACTCTGGCTTCATCAAAAAAATGACCCCGAAGCTCACAAGACCGAGAATTATAATCAGTTTTTTCACCTTAACTCCTTAAATATCCCCGTATTTTATGATGCAAACATCCGCCAACCTACAGGGAGATTCTTGCCCTGAAGGCCTCAGATGTCATTTTGCCTTATGATAAGTGAGAAGGGAGGGTCTATGTTCCAGAGATTATTTACCAAAAAGAACCGCATAGAAGATGACATCATCATCAAGGCCGTTGTGTCTCAAACATCGGCATTGATTAATGATCTTTATCGCCAGGTTGATCTTCGTTTTAATGAATTATCCGCTCAGGTTAAGGAAGTAGAACTAGGTCTTGCCCAAATGGAAACCAAACTCTTGAATAAAGACCTCAAAGACAAACAGGCCTATGGTCTCATTCATTATAAACTTCATGAGTCTAAAAATATGAAGTTGAGCGAAGAAATTAAAGATTTGGAAGATGCACTTAGTTTAAAGAAAAAATCTTCCTGACGCCGTAAGGATGTCCTTATACGATGCGACCAACGAGGTCGTAGTCCAGAACGTCAGTGATTTCTACTTTTACAATATCACCGGCCTTGGCCATTCCGTCGTTAATGATCACTTTTCCGTCAATATCCGGTGCCTGACCTGCATGACGGCCTTGCAACAATAGCTCGGTCTCATCATGTTGACCTTCAATCAGAACATCAATCACCTGACCCAGATATTCCTGATTAAGCTCCCGGGCAATTTCTTTCTGCGCTTCATAAAGCTGCTCAAATCGCTCGTCGATAACATCCTGAGAAATTTTATTCTTCAAACGGACTGCCGGCGTACCTTCCTCGTCTGAATATTTAAATACACCCAGGTGATTAAACCGTGCGGTTTTAATTCCATTCAGTAGGGCCTGAAAATCTTCCTCGGTTTCCCCCGGGAATCCAACAATAATTGAAGTTCTTAATACAATTCCAGGAATCTTTTCCCTCAGAGTCTTAATTTTCTGATGAATAACTTCTTCTGTAACCCGTCTGTTCATTCGCTTAAGCACACCATCAGCAAAATGCTGAACTGGCATATCAAGATATTTTGTGATCTTTGGAGACCTGGCCATTAGATCCATGACATCCTCAGTGAGATCATCCGGATAAAAATAGAATACCCGAACCCAATCAATACCTTCAACTTTTTCAAGACGAGACAGGAGGTCATAGATCATTGGGTTCTTGGCGTCTTTCTTGCCACCACCATCAAGATCAACTCCATAATCAGAAAAGTCTTGAGAGATAAGATTTAATTCACGAACTCCGGTGGCCGCAAGCTGCTCGGCTTCCCTGACCAAAGAATCAACGGTTCTTGAGCGAAGTTTACCTCGAAGAGTGGGGATGATACAAAAAGTACAATTCCGGTTGCATCCCTCTGAAATTTTCAACCATGCCATGTAAAAAGGTGATGTATTAAGACGAGGATCAAATTCCGTGTGGATAAACCGAGGTATTTCCACAAAGGATTTTTTTTCTAGCTTCCCCTCTTCCATCGCCTTCAAAAGAGGAACAATTTTATTGTATTCTCCAGTACCAATAAACATATCGATTTCCGGCATCTCATGCTCAAGTTCATTAGCATATCTTTGT
>CAXNNO010000295.1:0-3662 GCA_964203555.1 Bacteriovoracales bacterium | reverse complement strand
TAGCTGACTGTAATGGTTGCGCTAAAAGATGTGGTCAAATTAACTCCAGCGAAAATAGCGATCCTTCCAGAAGAAATGAACCTGTAAAGGCCAGGAAGGAGAGTGGACAGTCTACGACTTTAAAACAATAACTAAATCGATTTAAATGGGGGGGATTCCCCCTCTGTCCAATGCTCTACTTTTGATTATTAACATAGAAACCTGCCCAGATCTTAGACTAGATTTTTTAAAAATATCAAACCCAGCATCATTTACCACTGTTCAATCTTGTAGATAGTTTAGACACTTTTTTTGAGGTGTATAAAAAATTTACGGCCTGAGATGAGAAATCATAAAGTTAGAAAGAAGCGAAAGTGGCACATCCATTGCATCTTAATCATTAATAAGATTCAAATTTTTTGGAGGTAGACAATGAAGAAGTTTATTTTGTCCATCGTAACCTTATCTCTTTTAGTAAACGTTGCCTTCGCAGAAGAGACATCAACTGAATGTGCGATGATGAAAGATGTCACTGAGAGAAATAACCCTAAAGCAAATATCGCATCTATTAAGCCAAAACCGAAACAAATCAAGGGTTCAACGTCTGTTCAGTAATGGGTACTGATATTCAGGTTTTCTCCATTGGCCTTATAATGTTTCAACAATAGTTAGATAATTTCTTGCGCCCCCGATTTTCATGATTGAAGATCGGGGTTTATTCAATTCGCATTGGCGTACATATCTTAGCCAGAGTGTAAAAAAATAAGCAATTAATCCCTTTCATCTTCGTACTTTCAGTCGCTTCAAGGAAACATTTTTGGCACCTATCTTGGATATAGAGGGGCAATACAACACTCTGGAGGGAGATTTATGAAGCCATTTTTATTACTTTTATTACTTGGTACTTTCAATGTTTCAATAGCGGAAGAAAGTCGAACTGAGTGTACAATGATGAAAGATTTGACCACGAGAAATAATCCAAAATTAAATTTGACGAACTCCAAGACAAAAAATCGGGTTAAGAAAAATGCAGTTAAGTCTCTGTAGTCTTCATCAGAGCGCTTTTGGTATTTTTCGTTTAATGATTTTTAATCAATTGATCCAAAACCTCTTTGTCTTCATCGCTGATCTTATCCTGAGGCACGGAGGTATCTATTTGTGTCGAAGCCGATAATTTTGACTTAACCGAATCTCTAAGTTTTGGAACGGAGTTATCAAAGATTTTTCTGGAATAGTCCTGAGTGCCTGTTATCGATCTTGTGAAAAATTCTTCAACGCTCTCCTGAGCATAAATGGTTACCGGAGAAGTCAGTTCATAAATGTGGGAAAAAAGGGTCCGATCTCTAAAAGTGATCGATAGAATAAGTATCAATCCCAAGGATATACCGCAAAGTTTTATCACCGCTCTCATGTCAAGACTTCCTAGTTGAGTGATTCTAGTGAGTATTCTGTCAAAACATCGTAAGAAAAATCATCTATTTCCAGATCGTATTTTTGAGTTGATCCACGTAGTGCCGTATTAATTTCTTTGGAAATCATACTGAGTTTCGGAGGTGACAACTTAACCTTGTAGCTATTCAATTCATTGTCCATGCTTATTTGTTTTCCAACGAGAATATTCATCGACTCAACGAAGAGTGGAAATAAATAATTTTTATCCGCCTGGGAAAGTTCCTTGTCATCAAGGCACAGGTAACACGTGATAGAGCCTTTAATCTGGCCCTCAATTTGAAATTGAACTCGTAGATTGTCTTTTGAGTAAATCGGATTCAAATCATTTCTATGCATTAGTCTTACATTTTGAAGAATATTCACTTCACTAAGTATGACGAGTTCTTTTGGTCTTGAAACTTCCATGTTCCACCGCTTTTTTAGATAGTGTTAATTATTTTTTCCAGAGAATCCATTAATTGCTGTTTTTGTATGGGTTTTGCAAGAAAATCGCTCGCACCGGCCCCAATAGCCTCGATCACAATATGCTCCTGAGACAAAGATGAAATTACGATTACCGAAATCTGATCAAAGTTTTTTACAATACGATCGGTTAATTCGATGCCACTGGTCTCAGGCATCACAATATCTGTGATAACGACATTGGGTTGTTTTTCTTTGATCACCAGCATGGCACTTTCTGCATTGCTGGCCTCGCCGACAATTTCAATTCCTTCTTCGGTCAGCATCTTTCGAATGATGCTTCTTGAGAAGTCGGAGTCATCTACGATCACAACTTTTATTTCTGAATTTTTATTCATGGAAGTTAGGATAACAAATTTAAATCAGAAGGAAAGAGAAAGGCTCCTTTCGGAGCCTTTCTTTATGCAGCAACCTGTTTGTTTTTTCGATGATCTCTGTTCAGGGAATCATCTTTGCGCTTTGTTTGATCAAGGTCAAGTTGACCTTTCCAGTCTACTAAGGCAATTGAAAGCACCTCTTGAATATTTTTCACCGGAATGAAATGGATCTTCTTTCGATATTGTACCGGTATATCCAGAAGATCTTTTTGGTTCTTCCACGGAATGATGATGGTCTCAATTCCTGCCCGCATCGCTGCCAGGGCCTTCTCTTTAATTCCACCAACCGGCAAAACCTTTCCAGTCAGAGTGATTTCACCCGTCATCGCTATATCCTTACTGATATAAGAATTTGTCAGGAGCGAGGTGATCACTGTCGCAAGTGTTATACCGGCCGACGGACCGTCTTTTGGTATAGCTCCCGCAGGTAGATGAATGTGAATTTCATTTTCCTCAAAGAATTTCTCATCAATACCCAACTCCAAAGCATGACTTCGGATAAAACCCATTGCTGCATGGGCGGATTCTTTCATCACATCACCCAGCTGACCGGTTAGAGTTATTCCCCGACCTTTCATTTTAGTCGCCTCTATGTGAAGGATTTCTCCTCCTGCGGCCGTCCACGCAAGACCGGTAGCAACGCCAACTTCGTCAAATTCATTAGAATCCTCTCTTGAGTACAAGGGAGGTCCAAGTAATTCTTCAACCGTGCTTGAGAAAATATGAGTTTTTCCGTGATGTCCGGAAGCTATTTTCTTAGCAACTTTTCTACAGAGAGCTCCGACCTGTCTTTCAAGATTTCTGAGGCCGGCCTCTCTTGTGTATCCACTGATCACAGTCTCGACTCCATCTTCATGGAATTCAATATGTGTGCTGGTAATTCCATGTTCATCCATCTGTTTCGGGATGAGATACTTCTTGGAAATTTGAACTTTCTCTTCCTGCGTGTATCCCGCAAGATTTATGATTTCCATTCGGTCACGAAGCGGACCCGGAATCTGTTCAAGCACGTTCGCTGTGGCGATAAACATAATTTTCGACAAATCATAGTTTATGTTCAGGTAGTTATCCCTGAAGGTGAAGTTTTGTTCAGGATCTAAAACTTCCAGCATCGCTGAAGCAGGGTCACCTTTAAAATCGGACCCCAGTTTATCAATCTCATCAAGAAGGATGACCGGATTGATGGTCTTACATTGCTTCATCGCTTGTATGAATCTTCCCGGCATTGCCCCAACATAAGTTCGGCGATGTCCTCTGATCTCGGACTCATCCTTAACTCCACCAAGTGAAATTCGGATAAATTCCCTGCCAGTTGCCTTGGCGATTGATTTACCAAGTGATGTTTTACCAACTCCCGGAGGTCCAGAGAAACAAAGGATCGGTCCTTTGGAA
>CAXNNO010000294.1:0-3670 GCA_964203555.1 Bacteriovoracales bacterium | reverse complement strand
ACATTATAAGATCAAGGGATGAAATTAACTCAAACTGTGAAAAAAGGCGGCTGTGCCGCCAAAGTCCCTGCCATTATTCTTCGAGAGATCCTTAATGGACTCGAGTTCCCTCCCCGCATACCAGGTGTTGAGGTCGACGGATCTCATTTTGATGATGCGGCCATTTTTAAAATTAGCGATGACATAGCTCTCGTCCAGACTCTGGATTTTTTTACTCCAATCGTCGACAATCCACGGGATTTCGGAGCGATTGCCGCAGCAAACGCCCTAAGCGATGTCTATGCCATGGGCGGAAGGCCTAAAACTTGTATGGCCATCCTTGCTGCACCACTCGGGATACTGGGGCCATCGATAATTCAAGAAGTCCTGCAGGGTGCCTGTGATATTATAAAAAAATCTGGATCCTCACTTGTCGGTGGTCACTCTATAGATGATGACACACTTAAATTTGGTTTATCCGTAACCGGATTAATACATCCACTTCAAGTCTGGACCAATTCCCAGGCGAAAATTGGCGATAAACTCATTCTCACAAAGCCTCTAGGCACAGGCACCATTTGTGCTGGAATAAAAAAACAAGAATTGACCCATGAAGATGCTCTTGAAGCGATAGAAAGCATGAAAAGACTCAATAATATTCAGGATTTTTTGTCACTGAAAGAATTGGCCCATATTCACGCTGCAACTGATGTTACTGGTTTTGGACTTGCTGGCCATTCCTATCAGATGGCCAAGGCTTCTGAAGTGAGTCTTAGATTTAAATTCTCCCATCTGCCTTTTTTTAAAAATACATTTCATTGCCTCGAAAAAGGTTTCTTAACCAAGGCCCATCGAAGTAATGAAGAATACACTATGGGTAACATTCATTTTACAGGCGAGATTTCTGAAATCGCAAAGCTTAGTCTCTTTGATCCGCAAACCAGCGGAGGACTTCTCCTGTGTGCTGGTAGTGAAGCCGCGGAAGAAATTGTGGCCAGACTTGCACTCCACTTTCCAGGCACCGCTATTGTAGGGGAAGTCATTAAAAAAGAAGCGGCCCATGTCTACGTGGAATGATTCTGAACTCATAGAACTTTTTAGTACTAAAATTCCTCTGATTGATGTCAGGGCACCTATTGAATTCCTAGAGGGATCGGTCCCACTTTCAGTGAACCTTCCCATTATGAATGATGAGGAACGCAAGGCGGTTGGAACGTGTTACAAAGAACGTGGTCAAATTGCCGCCATTGAGTTAGGCCATCAATTAGTCTCAAATGAGACTAAAGAGGAAAGAGTCAGACTCTGGACTGATTTCATTAAGGCCAACCCACAAAGTGAACTATTCTGTTTCAGGGGTGGACTTCGATCGCAGATTAGTTGCCAATGGATTGCAGAAAAAGGAATTCACAAAAAACCTATCCATGGCGGATATAAAAGATTGAGAACATTTTTTTTATCATGGCTTAACAATGCTCCCCTGCCCCCCATCCTAAGAATTGGTGGTCTCACAGGCAGCGGAAAAACAAAGATGCTCCATAATTTTCGAGACCAAATAGATCTTGAAAACCTTGCCAATCACCGGGGTTCCGCTTTTGGCCCTAGGGGAAAGCAACCATCCCAGGTCACTTTTGAAAACGCCTTAGCTCACGAACTTATGCTAAGACACGAACGAAGAATCATCGTAGAAGATGAGAGTTCAGCTATCGGTAAAGTGGTTATTCCTAAAAAGTTTTTCGAAATTTTGCGCTCCTCCCCGCTTATCGTTCTGGAAATTGATCACGAAAAGAGACTGGAAAACATTTTTAATGATTACGTAAAGAACTCAAACCTGGATTTCTTTCTTTCAAACCTTCTTAAGCTTGAAAAGAAGCTAGGAAATAAAAAATATCAGAATCTGAAGGCGGAAATAGAAATCGCCTTTTCTTTACCTTCCGAAATGATAAATCATGCCAACTGGATCTCAATGTTATTAAAAGAATACTACGATCCACTTTACAAAAAAGATCTGCGCTTTAATCAGGACAAAGTTATTTTTCAAGGAAACGAAGAAGAAGTGAAGGACTATCTTAGTTCTATCCAAACGTAAAAATAAAAATTAATGACTGGTTAGTGTCTTCAACCAAAGTTAATCAGGGCAGCTGTTAAAATGCTCAACTACTTTCATCACAATCGATTCGTTTTCATGACTCAATTCAATGTTGTCGTATATTTTTAAAATGACCTCTTCATAAGATGGGTTTTTATTGTTTTGCTTTAAAACCTGGAGAATGTAGCGGGCCGCTCTATCGATAAGCTTATTATTCGAAGGACGGACCCACGTCATGACATTTCCTTCATATCTACCCAGAAGTCCCATGATGAGGGTTGAATGAGCGTTGAGGAGCATCTTGATCATGAGATGATTAAACAATGGATCCTCTCCCCAACTAAAAATTTCAATGTGAGGCCCACACTTAAAAGTAACCTGAGCGTTACTATAGGAGATACTAAAATCCTGAGTCGGTATTTTTGAAGAACGATTTTCCATACCCCGCTTAGATATATCAAAACCAAGGATTGGTCGGAGACTTATTTTCCCATTCAACTCGGCCCATTCAACGGGTCTCGGCGAGCGCCATAACAATTGTTTCCAGGCAAGATCTGAGGTTTGAGCCTCGGGAAGGAAGAGATAGGCCAGAGCATGAGACTCATTTTGATCAAGCGAATTCTCAAACCCCTTCAAGGAAAAAGTTGGGGAACGCTCAGTCGTGTCTGTCAAAATACTGATCGCAAGATGGGAGTCAGTAATATAATTTAAAAATTTCTGATTTTTATAAAGATTTGTTTCCAATAAAGTGAATGGCGCCATACAAGAATAATCAGTCAAACAGAGTCGATCTAAGAATTCTAAAAAAAAATTGTGAAATGCTTCAGCATCTCTGTGCTCGTAAAGAAGACCAACACCAATTCCCAACATCAGAACAGTCGATGCCTGCATTCTGGTCGAGCCGGATATTGCCATCGGTCCAACAGTGAGATTAACTTTTAGTATATTATTTTCTTCCAGAACTTCTTTTGATCTTATGATGGGCATTAAAAGTTCATCAGGGTTACAGTAGAGAAAATAGGGTTTCCTGGAAGATGAAATGGCTGCCTTTTGAACGGCACCAATAACAAAAGGCGTCTCCCCTCCTTCGCTGGAAGCGATGAGAAGATCATCTGGTCCAAAGCCTAATTCCATTAACTGTCGTTCCCCATAGAAACTTTTATCCTCAAAGCTTTCAACAGATTTAATTAATGCATAATCCCCTCCGGCCATGAATGAGAGAACTTGATCTGAGGAATCGAATTTTTGTCGAAATAATGTTTCCAGAACAAGTGAGAGTCGACCTGTTGCTCCACAACCACACATAAAGACTTTATGGCCTCTGGCCAGAGTATCCTGAATAACCAGGGAAAGGCCCCAGAGAGCGTCAACCTTGTCTCTTAACAAAATCAATGCATCCTGATCAATATCTTGAAGTAATTTGTGAGCGGCCTTAATATCTCTTCGAACTAGATTTGAAAGGTCTTGAGTTTTAGGGTGAAAACTTTCGGTCTCAAGATGACCCAATTTAAATTGTGGAGCAATTTCAAGAAAAGCTTTCGTTTTATCAGATGAAGACACTTCAAGACCTTTGAATTAAAATATAGAGTGTTCATTATCTTAAAA
>CAXNNO010000293.1:0-3670 GCA_964203555.1 Bacteriovoracales bacterium | reverse complement strand
TCGGAAAAAGTGGATTCGACGGATCTCTTCTTCGTTTGGAACTGATCCTGACGTGGTCGAGGCCACACCCGCTTGCCTTATGCGCCCGAAGGTATGACTTGTGCTCGTCACTAAAAAGAGTCCTTCCCTCGCCCATTTTTGATAGCCCCTCCATGATGTAGCACGTGTCCTTAAAGACTGAATTTTGAGGGTAGAGACCATGCTTTTTGATTAATTCCTGATTTCTTTCTTTCTGATCTTCGGTCATGCGCCCCTTGCGATTAAGAGGAGAAAAAGTATTGTGATAAATAAAGTGCGACCGACTCCCCACCGCCGTATTGATGTTACAAGGCGAGAATTGTGAGTGGGTAAAAGTCTCAAAACCATCATAGGCAACATTCTCCATCAGCTTTTCCGGCGAGTGCTCTTTTTCAAAAAAGAGTGCCTGTTGGGCCATATCCTTTAACCTGTTTCGAACGGTTCCTTCTGCTATTTTCAAAAGCCTTGAGACAGAGTTGTTGCTCATGCCATTCAAGGTGTATTGAAAAACTTTTTCCGAATGATTTCCTATCCTTTTTCTAAAATCGAGATTAAAAGTATTTGCGGAAAATTGAATCTTACATTCCCTGCATTTGTATCGCTGATTAAAAAATGGTGCCTTATCAGTCTTCGCCCAACCATTTTTTACGTAAAAGAGATCATTTGTTCCCAAATGAAATCGACAGTGGGAATTGGGACAATAAGGGGGTATCAAATCTAATTGATCAGTTGTTTTCTTCATGAGGACAGTTGTCTGCAAGCTGATAGCTCACGCATTGAATGGATAAGAATTTGAAAGGAGAAGGAAAAAGCAAAGGGGCGTTAAATAAAAGACGCCATTAGGAAGGAAGAAAACGCCGAAAACCATCCCCAGTTAACGGCGAACAATTTAAGGTTTTAATACACAATGAGTTAAGTTGATCTTCGCTGCATCTAACCCTGATTTTTTTCTAATTCATCCAGGTCGAGCTCCCGCAGTTTAGGAGAAAGAAGTGACACAATAACAACTGAACATAAACACATGACTCCGCCAAAAACGGCTGCGGGGAAAGTTCCCAGCAATTTTGCTGCCACTCCCGATTCAAATTCTCCCAATTCATTTGATGAGCCGATAAAAATGGAGTTGACCGCAGCAATTCTTCCCCGCATATGGTCAGGCGAAGAAATTTGGACAGCACTCGTTCGAATGACCATACTCACACTATCAAACATGCCGCTGGCGATAAGAGCGACGAGCGAGAGCACATAATCTCGACTAAAGGCAAAAATCAGGATCGCCAATCCAAACCCCGCGACGGACCAGAAAAGTTTTTGTCCGGCATGCTTTTTAAGACCGCCTCGGATGAGCCAGGCACTCATCACAAACGCACCAATCGCTGGTGCTGCTCGAAGAACTCCCAGGCCTTCTGGCCCGACTCGTAAAATTTCGGCCGCATAAATAGGAAGAAGTGCCGTTACTCCCCCAAAAAGAACTGAGATCATATCGAGGGACATCGCCGGAAAAAGGATGGGATGTTTGAACACAAAACGTGCTCCTGAAAGAAGATCTTCTGTAATGGAGTGGCTCTTCTCAGGTACATTAGCGGGTGGATTAAAACTCATCATAAAAAGACTGATCGAAGTCACCATTAGGCACAAACAAATGAGCGTCGCAGTTCCCGAGACCCCCCAAAAGCCATAGAGAATGCCCCCAAGTGCTGGGCCGGACATTCTGGCCGTTTGCATCGCCGATGACATCCATGCAGAGGACTTGGCCAAGAGAGTGCGAGGAATTAATTTCGGAACGAGTGAGTACATTGAGGGTTGGGAGAATGCCCTCGCACAACCCGTTAGGAAGGAAGAAAGAAAGAGGAGCTTTACTTGAAGGCCAGTGGTCACTTCAAAAGATGAGAGCTGCGATAAAAGCATAATAAGGCCTGAGCTAAGACTGACAAACGTAAGGCGTCGGTAAATAATCAGAGGACGACTTCGATCAACAATGTAGCCCGCCCAGAGGGCGAGGCCTAAGGCCGGCAGCGCCTCTACTAGACCAATGAGGCCAAGATAGAGTGCGTCTTTCGTCAGCTCATACATGCGCCAGGACAGAACAATCGCCTGCATTTGAACGGCAAAAGTAAAAAAGAAACGCGCAAACATCAGTTTTTTGAAATCTTGAGGCATGGAGAAAAAGTTAACACAAAAAAGTGACTAATAAAAATCTTTCGAAATTCATTTATCCGTTTTGGAGAGTGTGTCGTTTCAAGGACTTTATTCGAGAGTAGGGTGATGAAGAGTTATGATTAACACCAGCGGATTTAACCGACCCATTATTGTTCTTGCCATCATAAAAATAAACATTCTGGTGTTTGTTTTATGGATTTTATCTTTTTATCTTAATCCTGATTTTATGATAAAAAATTTTCTCGTTAGCTGGTCAGGATTAATGGAAGGAAGATTCTGGACACTTATCAGTTCCGTTTTTTCACATAACCTCTTTTTTCATATCTTTTTGAACATGTATGCCTTCCTGGGTTTTGGGACTGTTCTGGAGAATACCTTGGGCCCATGGCGTTTCTTGAAGTTTTATCTTCTGGCGGGTGCTGTTGCCTCATTAAGTCACGCTTTGGTAAGTGCGATTCTTTTGGGGCAACCCCAACTCCCGGCCCTAGGGGCATCTGGTGCCATTTCCGGGGTTGTGCTGCTCTTTTCATTAATGTATCCCCAGGAAAAAATTCTACTGATGGGTTTCATCCCGATCCCGGCCCTTTTTGCTTCACTCCTCATTGTTGGTTTGGATATTTGGGGACTCATAGAGCAAGCACAAGGGGGAAGTTTACCGATCGGTCACGGCGCTCATCTGGGTGGCACTTTTTACGGACTTTTTTATTATCTATTGTTTATTCGAAAAAAACATTTCATAGTGGAAAGGTAATGGGGTTAAGACTCCACGCTTGTGAATAAACCCGACATAAGAAGTAACTCCATCTCTAAACTTAAATTTTCAAGATGATAAATCTTTTCAGATATCAGAATAATAGTCTGTGCCTTACAAATGATTTTTTCTTGAATGATTTTAGTCAGTGCTTTAATTTCAACCTGGTCCTGGCAAATTCTGGAAAAGTCTTCGATGATTAAAATTTTTGTTCTGAAAATTTGTTCCATCCTGCCGGATGAGAAAAATTCGTAATCAGAAATTTCCATAGAGAGAAGTAAATGATCAATCAACGAACTTTTGCCCGATATCAATTCTTCTTGAATGATGAGAATTGGAAAGTCTTTACCTGGCTCGCTTAAGGCCATCGCCGCAGCCTGGTAGGGCACTTCATTCAGAAGGGTTCTGATTAACTCATTATTCATACTAGCGATTATAAGAAATGAGTTGGACATTTAATGTCCTCCAAACTCTCGAATATTATTTTGAAACTTAATTTTTACAATAAAAAAGTTTATGGACATTTTTTGTCTATCTTTAGTGTTAAAATAACTTAATATGAACACGAAGCTAAGACGTTGGAAAAGAATTATAAGTTTTTTGCGGATGCAAACGACACCCTTGTCGTTGACCGAGATTCATGAAGCACTGATTCTGAGGTTGCACCTTGATTTTAGCCGCAAAACAATCGAGAGGGACGTTGGGGAGTTGGTGGAAAACATGTCACTGAAAGAAGTACCC
>CAXNNO010000292.1:0-3683 GCA_964203555.1 Bacteriovoracales bacterium | reverse complement strand
TAACAAACATTTTGTTCGAGTAATTCGAAACCCAAATATGATGTGTTGTTTTCGGGGTGATCTGAACAGTCTATCAATATTTGGTTTTTAGAAAGTTCAATATCAATAAAATACTGAGTGCGCTTATGAATTAAGGCGAAAGCAGGGAGGGCCAATATGAGAAACTGAAGAGATAAAAGCAATTTCATTTTTTTGTCCTCATTTCCTTTAACCTTTTATTGTACGCTTTTATTTCTTTTACTATTCGATCAGTCCTTCTATCTTTTCCAATATCATTAAAAATACCCTTGTATTCAAAAGCTGCCTCTTTCCAAGTCGATTTTCTTTTTATTCTTTTTTCTAAAAGATATTTCTTATGATGAAGCCATCGGACTCCAGCTGCAACATTTGTCACGGGTTCCCGGCTCTCATCTGCCGTTAGGTCCAAGTGATGGTTCTTCAATTCACCTTTTATATCCTGAAGTATTTTGCGAGTACCTTCTGTAACCTGAATCAAACCACGAGTTGTGCCGTCCGTACTATCATGGTCTTTTGGCATCTCAAAACTAGACTCTGTGACCATCAAAGCTTTAACTAAATCCGCGGTCAAATTCAATTCGTCCGCATGGTAGAATTCAGATTTGCTCTTCTTGTTGTTTCGACAATGTCCATCATGGTCGGTGACTTTACCCGAACCCAAATATTTAGGGTGTCGTCTTACCCAGTGTTCACCGATGGGACATATACGCCAAGGATGCAATTTGATTTCGATATCTCTAGAATCAAAGAATGGAATTTTAAAAACTCTCGATGCTGGAACGATCTTACCAATTACATCGCTCCAACGAATAAGTCTCAGATCAGCTTCTCCAGTTTTCTTCTGAAGAGTTTTTTCCAATTCATTGATTTTAACAAGATCAACATCTTTACGGGTTTTATAGGGAATGATGGTTTCATTCTTTGAGTCATCTTTTTCTTTTTTCAAAAAATAAAAAAGAAATCTTATCGTTCCTACCAAAAAAACTTTTCAAAAGATCACTGATAATTTCTTTTTTGTTTTTTATTGGCATTGGGATTCCTCAAAATAGATTATCCTGTGCCAATCTGCAATCGTAAACGACTTTTAACTACCTGGCACCTTTTAACAACTTAATAAACATGCTCATGCGTTAATGAATCAAGAAACTTTCTTCAACTTCTCAAGTCCTTCTATAATAAAGCTTCTCATCAAAACCTGATAAGGAATCCCCTTCTTATCAGCGATCAACTTCAACTCCTCAACAACTTCTGGTGGTAACGAAACACTCGTAGGCATCTTACGACCAACTCTGCGAGATTTTATAACCACCTCTTCATCAAACTCAACCTCATCATATTCAGGAAGTGATTTAGCGTATCTCTTTGTCATAGAAACCTCTTTCTTTTTGATTAGCAACTCTAGAACTTATAGGTCTTATTTTGCCTTCCCGTATGGTAAAGCAAACAAACAAAACCTCTCCGTTGATGGCCTGGCCGAGAATTCCATAGCGGGCCTCATTAACTGGAGGCTTAAATTGTTCTCCAAGTGCCAGCAAGTTTGAATCATTAAAAATAGACTCAACGAGATCATTATCGATGCCGTGCTTTTCTAAACTCTTAGAAGAATTTCGGTCATCCCACTCAAAAACAAAATCAGGCTGCGAAATAAGAAATTCCAGTAGCCATTCTGTATATAAGAACTTTGCCATATAACCCCAGATATTAAGTAGTGTAACACACTACTTAATATCTGGCCAGAATGAGCCCCACAGTAAAATCAAATAGTAAGCCATGAAACAGCCGTGCAGAAAGTCGTCACTTTGAAAGCCCCATATGAATAAATTTTATGGAGACTTTTTAAAAAGAAAGTAAGTGATGATGGCATGTATGAATTTTTTCAACGGCTAGATAAGAATAGACCATTCAGCTGCAACACTTGCTGTCAGAAATAGCTCTAGAGAAGTCGTCCAATCCATGTTGAGGCATAAATATCAGAACTCTATATTAAAAGAGATAAGACAAATGAGATTAAGACTGGTGTTAGGGTATTGAGAAAAGTTTTGAATAAAGCAAGTAGTGACTTGTTTCAGCCACCAACAGCCACAAAACTGGCGTAAGTAACCAAAAGATACTCATGTCTTGTTTTCTCTACCGCCTCGACAGCAAATCAGCCTCAAAATCTTTGGCCTGATGATTCAGAGAAGTTCGAATGTGTTTTTAGCGGTATCGATTTGAATGGTCAGAGCATTTCCCTTTTGGTGGATGGGTTTGGCGATGGGATGTACGAGTCCCCAAGGCCAGATGCCGCCTATGTTAAAGGCCGTTC
The DNA here is from genome assembly GCA_964203555.1 of Bacteriovoracales bacterium. Classification (GTDB taxonomy): domain Bacteria; phylum Bdellovibrionota; class Bacteriovoracia; order Bacteriovoracales; family Bacteriovoracaceae; genus Peredibacter. The sequence goes on along the minus strand of CAXNNO010000292.1, from coordinate 1,360 downwards.
ATTTGGTGAGTCTGAGAACGACCTGACACGCGCGGGAGTGCGCTTGCATCCATCATGGTTAATCCTCCATCATCTGAGGTCTCTGCGAGGCTAACCTTCGGAGTAGGGTTCGATGGGAAGAAATTATCGATTTTCTGGAAGTATCTCGGCGGGAATGGTGAAAACCATTTTTTTGCTGAGGCTGATGCAAGCCTCAATAAGTTCAGTCGTAATGGAAGGAAGCTAAATCTAAGTGCTGACATCACAGGTCTGACTCTTCAACAAGGAACTTCAGAAGTTACGCAAGTCAGTGCTAAGTGCTCTACAACACCATCAGATTATTAATGATAATTGTAGAAGTAATCACTAATCACTTGGATAGCATGAAGCTTTTAATTAAAAAGGATTTCCGTCGCTGTAACTTCGACAAAGATTAAAGATATGGACATGGAAGAGTTCACTCAGTTCGTCGGTCACCTCTCCCCTATGTTTCAATCTATGGCCATCATAATGCTCTTGTGGTGCCTTCGAGTTGGTGAAGCAGCGGCGATAACCGATGACGTTTTAAATCTTAAAAAGAAAGAGGCATGGATTTTAATGTCATCGTATGGCCCAAAGGGCATCCGACTCCAAAGAAAGGTACAAAGACTCTGGCACTCACGTAATTCGTCACACGATATCTAGCATTACGAGAAAAAGTCTCGGACTAGATGCGGCCCAAGCTATTCTTCGCCACACATCTTCGAGAATGTCAGAAGAGTACGCGAAGTTGGATGTAGATAAAAAAGTGTTGTTTGTAGTGACTCAGGCGAGTGACCTATTAAAACAGTCGCAAAAAGAGCGACCAAGCAGTCGTAAGTAACCAAAAGACACTCAGAAGGGAGCCCCTGCTTGGCTCCCTTCTGAGTGTTTCAATAGTCTTTAAAAACCCAAACAAAATCAAAGATTTCACCCTAAAAACAAGCTCTTATTCTGATTCTTCCATTTTGGCGTTTTTTGGCAAAAGTGTAACCAAAGTGCAACCTAGTCTTTTATTTTTGAAGCTGATCTACTTCTTTTTTGATTAGGGTTTTATTCCTTATACGTCGTAACTTTTTGGCCAGGCTCTTTGCCTCATGGCGAGTCCCCCAGTGGCCACCGCCATTCTTGGCCCCCGAATGCTCAGTTTTTAATTTCTTAGTCATACCTTATTCCCCAGGGATTACTCCACCCCAATAGTTTCTAGGTAAGTCGCAGTCTTCCGAAAAATACGCCTTACACTTACCACCGGCCTGTAGCCGGATAAAAGGACCTGAAATCATTTTTTTTGCCTTATTAAAGGGAGCAGGCCATTCCTTTCTGCTTTTATCTTCCATGCTACTTTCACGAGGATGACTTATGA
>CAXNNO010000291.1:0-3716 GCA_964203555.1 Bacteriovoracales bacterium | reverse complement strand
CAGAGCATGATGAATTGCCTGGGATCAAAAGCTTCAGACATCAGTCAATATCTCAAGGTCAGAACAACCCTTTACGAGGCGGAGGGCTGTAAGGTGCATGATGATTTATCCACGAATGTTAAGTGGAATCAATTCATGAAAGAGCATTTGATTAGCTCTTTTACTCATTCTCTTGAAAAAAATTCCGAGAACAAGGACCATCCGGCCCGATTAGACGTTTTTCAAAAAATAATCTCGGATAAAACCATCGCAGGAAACGCCTACGTGAATTGCTTTAAGGAAGATCGTGAGAAGGAATGTTTTCAAGATGAAATCAAGCGAGAGATCTCTGAGAAAGCATCAAATCGTAACCTTCCTTCTGAGAAAACGAAGGAATGGTTTAGCACTTATATGGCCCAGTATCCCTATGATCTCACTCGAGATGAGATGAGAAAAAATTATCAGGTTTTTGTCTCCAGCCATCTTGGAAAAATCCGGATTGAAGCCTTGAAAACATGGGAGGGATGTTTCAATCTCTCACATAATGATCTTGATGTTCCGAGTGGAAGGCATTTTATGATCTCGGATGGATATATGATCAGTTCATTTTACAATTGCCTTAATACTCAAATTCCAACTGCCCTGAAGGTGCTTTCCCGAGGATTCTCGGTTGATGGGTCCAGTCTCAGGAATGGAAAAGAAGAAATGATTCTGATTCCCATCGTTGGGGTGGAATTGATCAGGATATTAAAAGAAAAGTACTCCCTTCAAAGGGAGATCGAATCTAAAAAGGCCAGTGAGATATTGGTTCAGAATGAAAGAAACATTAAAGAAAAGCTTTTATCCAATTTAAACTGGGTCACTGATGACGATGACTCAAAGAGGCTTCTTTTTGATTGTAAGAAACAGGGTTACAAATCCATTGATTTTGTTCCGATGTTTAACCTTCCATCCACTCTCTTCTCAGATGTTTTAGAGAGACAAATATGCCCCGGTATATTTAAATCGAATGAGTTTATCCGGAAGAAGAAATCATCCCCGAAATACTAAATCGAGCTGAATTCAATCTTTTTTGTAGCCCTCAAGGAACTGTTTTTTGAATTCAAGATAACGGTCTTCAAAGATCGCTTCCCTCGCCCTTGCGGCCATTGATTTATAAAACGCAATGTTATGAGCGGTCGCAAGAATCTGGCCCAGAATTTCGTTTGAATCAAAAAGGTGCTTAATGTAGGCACGGGTGAAATTGGTGTTCACATAATCTTTGAGGTTAGGTTCAATCGGAAAAAAATCTCTTCGATAGTTTTTGTGCTCAATGCGTATTTTTCCCCGATTCGTGAATAGAGTTCCACCACGGGCAAATTTCGTTGGAATGATACAATCACTCATATCAATTCCATGCTCCCAGATCATTAAAAGATCTTCCGGCATTCCTACTCCCATAACGTAGCGGGGCTTATCTTTCGGCATGAGTGGGGCCGTATGTTTGACAACTTTTTCCATATATTCCGCGCCCTCACCAACTGATACTCCTCCAATGGCGTACCCTGGAAGATCTCTTTTGGTGACTTCTTCGATGCAAATTTTTCGGTAGTTATCGTACACTCCGCCCTGAACAATTCCAAACAGCGCCTGTTGTGGATTTTTCCAGGCATCAATACATCGGTCTAACCAGCGGTGAGTTCTTGCGATTGAATTTTCGACGTATTTTTCTGTTGCGGGATAAGGGATGCATTCATCAAATGCCATCATAATATCAGATCCGAGGTTTTGCTGAACCTGAATGGAAATTTCAGGAGTCAGAAGAACATTTTCTCCTTTGGCCCCCTTGAAATTGGCACCTTCTTCGGTGATGGAATTTTTTTGAAGTGAGAAGACCTGAAAGCCTCCTGAATCCGTTAATATCGCCCGATCCCAGCCCATAAATTTATGGAGACCACCGGCCTTCGCGATCAATTCAGAGCCCGGGGTTAAATGGAGATGGTAAGTGTTTGAGAGCATGATCTGAATCGACATATCGACCAGTTCTTTCGGCTGCAAAGCTTTTATTGCTCCATGGGTACCGACTGGCATGAAGACAGGAGTCTCTATATCGCCATGAGGAGTCGAAATGATTCCCGCTCTGGCACCGCAGTGTTTATCAATGTGCTGGATTTTGAACTTAAAGTGTTTGTTAACTTCAGAACGAACGTTCATATGAGAATTATCCTTTGGGCAAAGTTGTTTTCCAGAGGCCACGGCCCCGGCATTTCCAGTAGAGGAATCTATGGCCCGACATTATCAGATTCTCCTCCCTTTGTTGAGTCTATTTCTAGTTAGAGTAGATCTTACAGACCTCTATCCCATTCGACTTCGGGTAGAACTCCTTAAAGTTTATGACGGTGATACTGTTTTAATAGGGCATGGAACCTATCGATGGAAACTAAGATTGGCCAAAATTGATTCTCCTGAGAAAGGTCAGCCTTTTCTCGGGCGAGGTCTTGATGCGGGTAAGATGGCGCGAATGTGCCTTGAAAGAATTTTAAACAGTGATCATGAGTACATAGCTCAAATTGTTGAGCATGACATGTATGGAAGAATTCTCGGGGACTTAAATCAAGTTAGCCTCAGACTGATTAAAGAGGGATGCACCTCGCTTTATCCTTACGCTGAGTTTTCTTCGCGGAAAGAAAAATTTGATTACTTAAAGTCCCTCCAAAAAGCAAAGGCCTCACGAAGAGGCCTTTGGCAGTTTGGAGGATATGTTCAACCAAAAATATGGAGAAAAACTAGTAGACCAGGCGCAGGCCGGCGGTAGCTCCAACGAGTTTAGAGCCTAAAGATTTATCCGCCTGGAAAAAGATATTTGCATAGGGGAGATTAAACTGAACACCCAGAAATCCCCGGGTGATAACAGAATCCACTGAGCCTGTTCCATTGATGTTGGCATCTGCCTGGACTGTTGGTCCGGTTCCTAAATTAGTATTTAGTGGAGTCGGGTCTGCATTAAGAGAGCCACTTCCTTTGGCCTCTCCAAAATTGAAATCAACCCCCAAACCAGTATAAAGGGATAAAAAATAGAGTAATTGAATATTGGTTGATACTTCGACCGGAATGGATTGAGTTGAAACATCAATAGTCGCCTGAGGATTTCCTTGGATTGTTCCGCTCACTGTTGCGCCCCCGACATCTTCATTAACAACTTCAGACAGAGTGGTCTTGAATGTTAGTTTTGTCGTATTATGTTCAAAACCGGTATGAACCTTGATTCCTCCCCATCTCACGAGGCTGTTGCCACTAGGTTTCACAAGATCGTAACTGGCATGAAATCCCAAACTTCCCAATTCCCCTTCAATTGTATCACTACCCCCATCACCCATTTTGCGCTTCATGCTGTGACCTAAATAGTTGACGTAAACATTGAGGCGATCGGTGTAGAGCCCCAGGATCTTTTGTGTATTTAACCAGCCAAGGTTTGTACCAATCACTAGACCGCCTTGAACACCCACTCCGGAAATCTCGGAGCCCGTCTGCTGGTCTTTTTCCATGTCGACACCTACTCCAGCGCCCACTCCGATTAAGAAGACCTGCATACGGGATGCATAGTCTGAACCAATGCCTTTTCCGGCCATGACCGAGGAATTGGCCATCCCCTGCATCAGTCGTTCAGGATTCTCGGCACTGGGAAAGCCCTCGTTAACATCAGCTTCTATTCCGGCAAGGGCAGTATCCCATTCGGTCTTCTGTTGATCAGTTAAGGA
>CAXNNO010000290.1:0-3758 GCA_964203555.1 Bacteriovoracales bacterium | reverse complement strand
GATTTGTTCTCAGAAACTTTTTGTCCGACAAACGGCTTCCATGCTTTCAAAGTAAGTATCCCAAATTTTTCGATGCTTTTAATCTTGATCTTGGTGAGCTTTATTACTGGGGCAGATTAAATGATCACTTTATTCAAGGTGAAACAAGAGTCAAGTAATATGAATTTAATTATGGCCGTCCTCATTTTTAGTACTTTATGTTTTTCTCAAACTGAGAAAATTCAGGATGAAAAAGAGCTTGAAGTCGTCAATTTTAATAGTATTAAAAAAGTCCTGATGCAGGATGGTTTATCAGAAACGGTTAAGAAAAAGAAAAAAGAGGTCTCAATCCTTAAAAAGGAACAGGCCAGGATAGAGACCCGAAGATACCTCTATCCCAGCGAATCTGAATTGTGGGGATTTGCCTCAGAATATTGGTTGATCAAGAATGCTCAACTTCTTGATTGGGATTTTGAAAAGCCCGATTATGGAATTGAAAAAAGCTTGACCGAGACAATGGAGAGTCTGGGGTTTTATCAAAAGAGGTTTAAAATCCTTCTTATTAATAGTCCTAATTTAGTAAGAGCAGCACTCCCCGGAAACAATGAAGTCATTTTCCTTCTTTCCGTTCCTTTTATTCGTTCACTTGACTTGTCTAAGCTGGAAATCGCCCTTCTCTTTTTCGAAGATTTTATCAGACTGGAACAGGGATATTTTAAAAAAAATGTCACCACTGAAAAGATGAAGACACTGTCCGGCGGAAATTTTCAGTCTAAAAAACCAGATGTGTCTATGATCGAAGAACTTTTAAAAAATTATCATGTTCAGATTTTTGAAAGAGGAAATACTTTTCAACAAATGTATGAAGTGACGAGGAAAATGGATGCTTACTTAAAGTCCAGTCCCGAAATGTGGAATGCCTATTTTCGATTGATTGGTAAAATGGATCGATTTATTAAAACGAACATACAATACAAGGATTACACTAAGCTGTATCCCTCACCGGAAATGCAGCTTAAGTGGCTCAGTCCTGAAGAAAAAGTATTCTAATGCTAGAAGGTCATGTTGTTAATAACATAAGATATTACGGCGCCTACCAGTTACTCTGTGTCGTTATCTTCATCATTTTAAGCTCCATCGGGGCCTTCTTTCACTTTTTACTTAATCATGAAATCAGCATCGTTGAATCATGGCTTCATCATAATCATTGGGAAATTTTGATTGTAGCGAAGTTACTGGGGCTCCTTTTACTGAATCGTTGGTTTAGAGTCCGATCTTATGAGATGAAATCCATTCGTGAATTGGTCAGGGAATTAATAAGGTGGCCTGAGCACAGGGCGATCGTCATTTCTTTTTTTATGATTTCGAGCTATCTGTCACTGACTGGCACTGTTTACGTCGGACAAAACCTTGGCTATTGGTATTATCACCTGACTGCCTTCTTTGGTCTTTTCCTTTATTTTGGAATTGAGTTTGTCGTCATCGCCTACTTAGATGATGTTTTAAATCAAAAAGCCTCGCCACCAAAGTTTTGGTTGAGTCTTTTTTATACCATTTTTTTCGCCCTCTCCTTCCGCTTATGTGTTCCGGATTATTACAACCTCCTTCCGTATCTGATTTTTTGTTTTTCTTCCCTCATCCTTTTAAGTGGAAAATCTTTTAAAAGCTGGAGCAACGTCGTTTGCTTCCTGTTCGTATTTGTTGCCCCTATGGGTTCGATCTTTGGAATGGATCCGGTATGGGGCGACGATTTTTCCCCCTTTACAGTAAAAACAAAACTCGCTTTACCTTTTCTCGCGGTGATTTGGATGGTATCTTTTTGTTATTACAAGTATCGGGATCAAATCATTTTAGGAGCTCGCAAGCTCGTTCGTTGAGGTTCATATGCATGGTTTAAATATCTGGCAAATTCTGTGGGAATCGGGTGTCGTTGTTAAATTCGTTCTTTTGCTTCTGGTCATGTCTTCCGCTCTTTCGTGGACGATTATTTGGCACAAGTATAAAGAACTCAAGATTGTCATAGCAGCGAACGACAAATTCTCTGATTTTTTTAAAAAAAATAATTCGATCTCTGACATCCATAAAGAGGCAGTCGAGAATTTAGATTCCACCATGAGCTTAATGTATAAGAAAGGTTTTGAAGAGCTGAATAAAACTATCGAAAAGCTCAACAGTACCGGCAAGGGAACTCTTGCCTCCCACTTCACTACCCATGGATTCCAGTCAATCGAGCGTGCTCTGAAGGCCGGTTTCAATACGGCAAATGAGAAAATGGATTTGAGGGTTTCTCTTCTGGCTACGATAGGATCAATAACTCCCTTCATAGGACTCTTTGGCACAGTTTGGGGAATTATCGATGCTTTTTCCGGTCTCTCCCAAGGTGGAGGAAGTATTGAAGCCGTCGCTCCCGGTATTGCCGAGGCCCTGGTCGCAACGGCGATTGGGCTGGCCGCTGCTATCCCAGCAGTGATTTTTTTCAACCTATTTAATAATCAGATTTCAAGAATAAACTCTCAAATGGAATCATTTTCCCAGGAGTTTCTCAATCTCATGGAGCGGACTATCTTAATTAAGAAGGATCAGCCGTAATGGGTATGCAGATGGGTGGCCATGGTAAAAAGGGACCTGTTTCAGATATCAATGTTACTCCGCTTGTGGATGTCATGCTTGTTCTTCTTGTCATCTTTATGGTGACAGCTCCCATGCTATTTAGCGGAATTAATTTAAAACTCCCTAAAACAAAAAAAGTGAACAATCTGGGATTGCGTCAGGATTTGGTCATTCTTTCTATCACTGAGTCGGAGCAGTTTTTTTTAGGAAAAAATCCCATTTCACCGCGAGATTTGGTCCCTTCCATTTTGACACAATTTAAGACCAATAAAACCGATGTTGTTTATCTTCGAGCTGATTATAATCTTCGATACGAAAAAGTTGCCAAGCTCATTGCCTCCTTGAAAAAGGCGGGGGTTAGTAACATCGCTCTCGTTACTGAGGTTGAGAAAGGGAATTAGTGAGTACGGATACCTTTGAGCGCGACTTTAATAAAAATCTTCTCGTCTCCCTGGGAGTGCATTTGTGTTTTTTCCTTCTTGCTTTTGCAGGGGGAGAAGTTGTTTCAAGACTTTTCAGATCGAGTGATGTCGAAATCATTCGATCCTCGATCAGAGTGGATGTTGTGGGCATGCCGAAGTTTACAATTCAGGAATTAAGGCAGCTGGAAAATCGGCCGATTGTTGAAAACGAGCCTGTCGTTGCCAAAGGTCCTAAAGAAGAAACCAAAGTCGAAACTGAAGATGTCATAAAAAAAGATGATTTAGTTATTATGGAAAATGGAAAAAAGAAGGCCTCTTTCCTGAATCTTCTGAATGATTACTCCACTAAAAAAGTAACTCATGTAGCTGAGAAGAAAGGCACTCTGACTGGAGTCGGAGATAAAAATCTTCAATCCCTTATTTTAGAGGGCAATCGTTTATCTAAAGGGTCGGCCCTTGTCGGAGACTATACGGACCAGGAGAATTCAGCGTTTTCTTCCTATGTTCAAAATCTCCCGGGAATCATTCGACCGTTTTGGAAGCTTCCCAGTTATCTTCTGGATAAAAACTTACGTTGTCGTATAAAGATTTTTCTTTCTTCCCAGGGAAAGCTTTTGAAGCTTGATCTTCAGGAATCTTCCGGTGTTTCTGAATTCGACACTCGTGCCGAGAAGGCCCTGAGAGATGCAACATTTCCAGCGCCATCTGATGAGGTAGCGGGTCGTTTGACCAATTCCGGGATCATAT
>CAXNNO010000289.1:0-3760 GCA_964203555.1 Bacteriovoracales bacterium | reverse complement strand
ATCACACCACTTTTCATACGAAGCTGGTTAATGAAAATAACTGTTGTATTTGAGCGGGAGATGGATCCCGTTAACTTACGGAGAGCTTGTGACATCAGACGTGCTTGTAAACCCATGTGAGAATCACCCATATCACCTTCGAGCTCTGCTTTTGGTGTCAGAGCGGCAACCGAGTCAACGATCAGAAGATTAACGGCGCCGGAGCGAACGAGCATATCGGCAATTTCAAGGGCCTGTTCACCTGAGTCTGGCTGGGAGATAAGAGTATTTGGAATATCAACTCCAAGCTTTGCAGCATAACCGGTATCCAAAGCATGCTCGGCATCGATGAAAGCAACTGTTCCACCTGTCTTTTGGCATTCAGCGGCGATGTGAAGTGTAAGAGTCGTTTTACCAGAAGCTTCTGGTCCATAGATTTCAATAATACGGCCCTGAGGGATTCCACCTACACCGAGGGCGAGATCAATTCCGAGTGAACCGGTTGAGATGGCCGGAATTTTCTCAGCCGCTTCGGCCGAATCAAGGCGCATGATTGCACCCTTGCCGAACTGCTTTTCAATTGTTGCAAGGGCCAGATCCAGTGCCTTTTTCTTGTTAGCGGCATCTGTCGTGTTGGCATGGTTAAGTGACATGGGGTTCTCCTTCTCTGCTATATAAATAGGTTTTTTAAGTGTTTGTTATTTTTAGAAGCTAACATCCACCCTTGTTTTCGACAATGCTTTTCATGCAAATTTTACGGAAAATTTACGGATGTCTAAGAAATTGAATTATTTAGCAAATCTTTGCAGTGAGTTAAAAAAATTTCTGGACCAAGATGGTAATTATTCCCGCATAAAGGCCACTCACGACATCATCAGTAATCGTACCTACACCATGATGAAGGCGGTCAAAATAAGAGGCCGGCCAGAATTTAATGATGTCCAGAAGGCGGAAAAGTGAGAAGACGAGAAATAAAGTGGGGAAATCAACGGTTCTAACAAAACTCCAGGTTATAAGCATTCCAATCACTTCATCGATAACAATCCACTGAGGATCATGGAGATGAAATTTTTTTTGTACTCTCTCGGTTATAATGACGGCTAGAATGTATAATAGGAAAATAAGCCCAATTAAACTATAAATGTTTAAGTTAAGAGAATGCAGAAAATAGATTAAAGGAATGGTGGCAAGACTCCCCATCGTCCCAGGTGCCTTGGGAAATTTCCCAGTGTAAAACCAGGAAAGAAAGAGGACGACGGGAATTGATGGGCCCTGATTTTTTTGCTCTTTCATATGATTTACGCTAGTTTTTCCTTTTGATAACTTTAAACGCATCACAAGAGAATGGCAAAAATATGGCAGGAAGACCAAGCTACCTGGCTGACTACGGATTTAATTGGGAAACACTCGACGTTGTTTGTAGTGGTAAATCCTCCCTGGATGCCACCAATTATCTGACCGAGCTTCATGATAAAGACCAGGTTGCTAATTTTCTTAATGGCTACGGATTCGATATTTCTGATCCTGTTGAGAGCGCTGAACTTTTCGGGATCTTTCAGGAGGCGGTACAGTTTATTAAACGCTATTTCCTGAAGGAGGGGAATCCTGACGGCCTGGATCTTCGTATTCCTAATTATCTATTCACTATTACCAATATTTCAGAACTTTTTTTAGCTGCCACGGGACATTCAAGTGTAAAGCTTAAAATGGATGAACAGCTTTGGGCCGGGGTTGTGCTGAAAGTGATGCACACCTTACTCCATACCGATAAAGATCTCCGTTATCGATATTACTCAACGATTCAGCAGCAGATCTTTGATCGCTTTTATAAATTTATTCATCGAGATGTTGAGAACGGTCTTTTTTTAAAAAACGATTCCGGAACTTCTATTCCTTTGGTTGATTTTCAAACCAAGGCGAAGAAGACGCGTGACTCCATTGTCATAAAACTTCTTCATAAGCAGGAAAATGTTGCGGAAGAGCTTTTCGACCGAATCGGGATAAGGATCATCACCGCTAATAAGCTTGATGCCCTGAGAGTTATTAAATTTCTTAATCGTAATCACGTTATTACCATTAATAACATCAAACCAAGCCGATCTCAGAATACCCTGGTTGATCTTCCGCTACTGAGAAAAAGGATGTTTACTCTCTACAAGGAAGCCATGAGAAATGAGATGAGTGAACCGGACTTTTATCATAATTTGAATTTATTAATCGACGACTGTGTACCGGGAAGAAGTGGCCATGATAATAAGCATACCCTTGATGAATACCGTGCTATCCATTTCACCGGTCGACAGTTGATTAAATATCGAAACCCATTTATGGCCTCTTTTAATGAAGTGAGAAAGCAGGCGTTGAGGGACAAAGAAAATCCACTTTCTCAATCCCTTCTCCAACTAGATACTTCCGCCATATCCCGTGATGTTAGATTCTTCTACCCGTTTGAAGTGCAAATTACGGATCATCAAAGTCATATTCAAAATACTCAAGGGGAGGCGTCTCATGCTGAGTATAAAAAATCTCAGCTTCGGTCTGCCATGAAGAGGATTTTTAGACCGATACTTGACCTGAATGACATTAAACTTGATTAAATTTTTGGTTTAAAAAAAGTTCAATCCTCTCATTAATCATATCCGGAAAATCGGCCTGAGGGACATGGGAGCCATCTTTTAAAAAATAAGTTTCAGATTTAGGCAGTAGCGAAGCGAGAGTTCGCTGCAGGTGATTGGGAATAACATTATCTTTATGGCCACCGATGACGAGGGAAGGCATTTTCATCTTCTCAAGACTCCCAGTAATATTTTGCCTGGTCATCTCGTTAAATAACTGGAAGAAAACTTCCGCACCTAATTGTCCGACTCGATTGAGATAGATTTCGATAAACTCTTTGGAAACTTTGTGGCGATTAAATCCTGTCACATGAATAATCTCTCTCAGGAGAGGATTCATTCCGCCCTTGGTCCAGATTTGATTGAAAATGTCGGGATATTTTTCTAACCCCAGACTAGCAATAGGAGTAATAAACTCCATAAGATTGGTGTCAAACATGACATCTTTAACATTGATAAAAGTACCAGAAATTAAAACCATTCCACTCACTAATGAAGGAAAATCTTTTGCGAGCTGAAGGCAGATGTTGACCCCCATGGAATGCCCGAGCATGATCGCCTTTGGTATTTGCAGGAAGGCACACAGATCGGCAACATCTTTTGCCATTTGTGGAAAAGTGATCTTTTTAATGTCCTCGGCACCGGTGGATTGAAAGTGACCACGGTAATCATGAATGAGTATTTGATAATTCCGGTCATCAAAGTATTTTGTCTGAAATATCCAATGATGATTACTGCACACAAGACCATAGTTAAAAACCAGAATGGGTTTTGTTGGATCAAAGTGATGAAAGTTTTTTACAAAAAATATTTGCTCATTGTCTTCGGTCTTGAAAAAATTAGCGTCATTTGTTTTAAACATATTATAGTTTTGTCAGTTTGGTGAGGCTTTCAATCACGTTCAATTGGGAAGAGTTATTCTCAATCATGTGGTTCAATTTATTATTTAAAATCTGCTTTTTGCTTTCTCTTAAAGTTTCAGTGAAGGCAAGAATCTTAATCGTCGTTTCTCCGATGGTGACGAGGTCGTTCATTTTGATTTTTCTAATCGCCGTAGAACGCTTACCGTTAATTAAATAAAATTCAACCCCTTTCAGGGGATGAATCAGGAGATCCTGGGCGATGACCTCAAGCATGAGGTGTGAAGGGTTAAGGGCAATATCATC
>CAXNNO010000288.1:0-3760 GCA_964203555.1 Bacteriovoracales bacterium | reverse complement strand
TTGATTCCAGACGTCGTTAAATCGATCAACATCGGCAACAAATCCACGCGAATAAATCCCAATCATGCTCGTCAAAACGATATGAAAAGCACCGGCATTCACATCAGAGCATTCAGGCCTCTGCGCATCTTTTTTTGAAGGTGCACTTATTTGGCCATCTTTGGGAAGACTTTCCCCTTCAACCTTACCATGAACTGAGCATCGATCACCGATACGGACATAGGTACCTTTCGAATTATGAGCGTCGTGCATTGAAAGCAGGGCCTTCACATCTGAGGAGCCAAAGGGAACGGTCATTCCATCCTTATTCAAAAATACAGTCTTATCGGGCTCTGGATAATTTGATGCGGCAAGTGCCCAACCATGGCAGATTCCCTCCCACCAGAGATCTTTTGGAGAGAGCTCCTTTAAAACTTTCCGAGTTAAGGAATAGCTGTAGTCTCCCATGGAAATATCGTAAAGCTCCGAAGGAGAGAGCCGAGAGAGTTCATCTAAAGTCATCGCTCTTAATTCATCTTTTGAAAAAAACTTGTACTTAAAGGGTTGTGGATCCGTATGGTTCCAACGATAGGCTATGCCACCGACATTGGAAGGCCAGTAGGTTTCAGACCATCCATAACGAGCGTCAAGAAGTTGTGCTTTCAAAGGAAGGTCAGAAAATGCGTGAACCATTTTTGACTTAATCACTGGATTGAACAAATCTGGATTGTTTGATTTCGTCCATTTGGCGGCATAAACCTGGCCAGTGAGAGCAATGGTCAAAAGAAGGGCCAGGTTTTTCATAGAAAAAGTCCTTTCACTCGTGATTTTGACGCATTTTACATGTCTTTTAAAGATTTCCTCAAGTCGAGAGGTAATAATTACTTACGGCCTTGGTAATTAATCTAATCCCAGAAATTGATCATACGTGCACTGCTCATCTCGAAGACCCTTATCTTCAAACGAAATGACCCGATTTGCTACCGTTTGAACAAATTCATGATCATGCGAAGTAAACAATAGGGTTCCTTTAAAATCAATCAGACCCTCATTGACGGCGGTAATTGTCTCAAGATCAAGATGATTTGTTGGATTGTCCATGACTAGGACATTTGAGCCCGAGAGCATCATTTTCGAAAGCATACAACGAACTTTCTCACCACCGGATAGGACGTCACATTTCTTGAGGGCCTCTTCACCGGAAAAGAGCATTCTTCCAAGAAAACCTCTGAGGAAAGTTTCTGTCTGATCTTTTGAATAGAGCCTCAACCAGTTAATCAAATCAAGTGATGAATCTTTAAAAAAATGAGAATTATCATTCGGTAAGTAGGCCCGGGAAGTTGTTATTCCCCATTCAATTTTACCAGCATCTGGTTGCTGATCACCCATGATGACCTTAAAAAGTGCAGAAGTCACAACTTCCGATTTTGCAAGGAAAACAACTTTCTGACCTTTCTTAATCGTAAAGGAAACATTATTTAGAATTTTCTCTCCTTCCAAAGTGACTGTCAGACCCTCAACCTTAAGGAGCTGATCACCGGCCTCACGATCTGGTTTGAAACCAACGTAAGGGTAGCGTCTGGATGAGGGCTGGATATCATCGAGGGTCAATTTATCGAGGAGTTTTTTTCTGGAAGTGGCCTGTTTTGATTTAGAGGCGTTGGCAGAGAATCTTTGAATGAACTCTTTAAGTTCTTTCATTTTATCTTCGGTTCTTTTGTTTTGATCGGAGAGCATTCTTTGAGCAAGCTGGCTGGATTTGTACCAGAAATCATAGTTCCCGACGTAGAGCTTGATTTTGGAAAAATCAATGTCGCATATATGGGTGCAGACCTTGTTGAGAAAATGCCTGTCATGGGAAACGACGAGAACGGTTGTGTCAGATTGATCCATGATGAAATTTTCAAGCCACTGGATTGCTTTAAGATCCAGATCGTTTGTAGGCTCATCCAGTAAAAGGATTTCGGGCCTGCCAAAAAGAGCTTGTGAAAGAAGAACCTTCACTTTTTCTCCTCCGGTTAGTTCTTTCATCTTTTTATGATGTAGGTCTTCCTTGATTCCAAGACCAGCAAGAAGGCTGGCCGCATTCGCCTCTGCCTCCCAGCCATTCATTTCAGCAAAAATACCTTCAAGCTCCGCTGCTCTCTCACCATCGGCTTCGGAAAAATTTTCCCTGGCATAAATAAGATCCTTCTCTTTCATGACCTCAACTAGCTTTGAATGACCCATAATAACAGTCGTCAAAACTTCTTCATCCTCGAAGGCGAAATGGTTCTGCTTAAGAATGGCCATTCTTTCACCGGGAGTTATTTCAACCTTACCGCCCGTGGGTGAAATCTCGCCTGAAAGAATTTTTAAAAAAGTCGATTTACCGGCACCATTGGCACCAATAATTCCATAGCAGTTACCGGGGATAAATTTTAGATTAACATCATCAAAGAGAGTCCGTCCGCCAAATTGGAGACGAATACTATGGGTTGTCAGCATGTTTTAGTCCTCATTTTTTGAGAACAATCTAGCACAAAAAAACCAGAATGAGAGTAGTGTAAATTGTTAAATCAGTCCTGAGATGAAGAGGAGGTCTCGAGATAATCATCATAATGGTCCCGAACCGCCTCGTAATGGGCCCCTAGTATGCTTTTGAGCTTTTCCTGATGCTTGACTTCGAGCTGATTGATAAGTTGCTCCATTTCCTGACCAGCTTCTTTTGAGCTTTTGAGTTGTTTCTCACTCATTAAACTCTCCAGCGTAACCTGGTAACTTTCCTGCTCCTCTTGATAGGCCTTATGAATGGCGTCGCCTTCTAAGGGCTCAAGTCGGTTGAGCATTTGTTTTAATTCTCCGCTCCACGCTTCCTCAAGGTCGGAAATCTGCACTTCTTCGGATTCATCTGTTTCAGTATCGTCTGGAACCTCATTGGCCGAATTCACCGATTGAATCATTTCTGACTGGGGCAGTAATTGAGTTGTTTCTTGAACTGGTTCTTCTGGATCTACAACAACTGGTTTTTCTACTGTGAGAATTCTTTCAGCACGATCTGGAGCACTGACTTTAATTTTTAAAGAATCGACTTCACCGGAAGAAACCTCTTCTCGGTTGAGGAAGTAAAGTGGTGTTAAAAAAAGGATTGTAAAAAAAATAATTCTCATGCATCAAATTATACGTCAACGAGCATGATAAACAACGAGTGGACATCAATGCCGAGGCGCCACAAAGCTGCCAAGAATAGTCGGATTAACTTAACGACTTACTCTCAAGAATCGCCCACTCTTCAAATAACTCTTCAAGTTTCTTCTCTTGAATGGCCAGATCTCTTTGAATTTTTTCCAGACGATCCCTTTTTTCAGCATCAGAAGACGCATAATTCAAAGCATTTAAATCAACTTTAAAAGCTTCAATACGCTTTTCAGCTTTTTCAATCAAGGACGGAAGTTCATCGAAGCGATTCTTTTCCTTGTTGCTTAACTTTGTGGTGATGATGGCATCCACCTTTTGAAGGGCGGCCGGCATCTTCTTTTTCATTTCATCTTCAAGATGAATCGCCTCAAGAAAAAGTTCGGCCTGAGGAAATCCGGCTTCAAAATGCTCCAGTTTTCCATCATGAAGAACCCAACACTTATCAGTGACGTTATTAATAAATGAACGATCGTGGCCAACGATAATCAGGGCACCTTCATAATTGCGAAGCTCTTCTTCAAGAATTCCTATCGTCTCAAGATCAAGATCATTTGTGGGTTCATCAAAAATCCAGATATCACGGGCATGCTTCATAAATTGAGCA
>CAXNNO010000287.1:0-3773 GCA_964203555.1 Bacteriovoracales bacterium | reverse complement strand
CAGATAGAGGCCTCCGATATTTTCACCATTAAAGGATTTGATGATCTCCTTACGGGCATGGTTGAACATTTCCGTTTCGGTAATATCGCCAGGTATGTCATCGCCAAATTTTTCTTCAACTTCTTCAATGGCCTGCTCTTTAATATTTTCATCCGTGGCAAAACTTACCCCGTACTCAGTAGCAAGCGCCTCAATTAAATCGGCCCTGGCATCGGCTGCAAAATCAATCATCTCAGCTTGTTTAAGGTGATTGATCGTGTATGTCGACAGAGATTTAAGCGTTTCAAAATCAGTTTTCATTAAAAACTTCCTTAAATAGGTATTTCATTAACAGGATAACTAAAAATAAGGTCTGATACAAGTTAAAGCGTTGATTTATTTTGACTACGACGGAATTTTTTTGTGACTTTTGCTAGAAGCACCCTGACGGCCTCCCGCTCCCCCATGAGCATAAGTAGGGTCACATAGAGAGCGAAAACCGCCGAAATTTGTGCACCTAAATAAAAGCATTTACTCCAGAAAGGTTGAGTAAAAAATTCAACCTTAAGAAGTGTCTCGACAACGACGGCGGAGCCACAGGTTGCCCCTATCACTTTATACATTCTCGGTGAAAAAAAGAAGCCCCACGACAAGCTCAGATCTTTTTTTAAAACCCAACTTTGAAATCCTGAATTCACAAGGACTGATAAGGTTGTTCCCAGTGCGAGAATTTTAAAGCCCCAAACAGGAGTCAGAAGCATACAAAAAGCTATATTGAAACCAATCGAAATCAGAGAGGCGATAACGGGAATCTTCTGGCGATCAAGAGCATAAAAAGTTGGTACCCAAATTTTATATAGACCATAGAAAGGAAGTCCCAGAGCATACATCCTTAAGGCCTCTCCGGTCATGATGGTACTTTCACGATTGAAAAGTCCCCGCTCAAAAATCAAATGAACAATTTCATCTGAGAGGCAAAACAAAATCACGAGTGCCGGCATGACGGTCAAAAAAGAAAGGTAATAACTTTGCTGTAGTTGCGCCTTGGCACCAGCTGTATCGCCTTTTTTCCATGATTCTGAAAAATGGACGAGATTGGAATTACCAATAGAAACAGACAAAATACCAACCGGAAGCTGAAATAATCTGAAACTGTAATTAAGCCAGGAAGTGGCACCAACAATGGGAGTGGCCAATATTGTCGTAATCAAGAGGTTAATCTGTGCAGCAGCAAAACCAATTAAACCAGGTCCAATGAGCGAAACAATTTTTTTGGAGCGGGAGGTCCAGAATTTTTTCGGCCAGATCGGCTTAAAGCCTCTTCTCCAGACCAGGGGCAACTGAACCGCGGCCTGCATAAATCCACCAAGCATAGCTCCCACGCCCAAAGAATAAATGGGGTGATATCCCATTCGGTCAAATACTCCGGAAAGGATGAGCATACAAAGGATACTCATCACGTTGTAGGAGGCAGGGGCAAGGGCGGGGATGAAAAAAACCTTCAGCGAATTGAGTGCGCCCATAAAAAGGGCCGCCAGAGAAACAAAGGTTAAAAATGGCGCCATGATCCGGGTGAGATTGACAGTAATCCGAAACTTTTCAGGATCCTTAGTGAACGCGGGAGCAAAGATCGTAATCAATTCAGGAGCAAAAATGGCGATACCAAGGCAAAGAGTTCCAGTGATAAAAAAGAGTAACCAGAAAAGGGACCACATCAGTTCTCTGGACTCTTGTTGCGACTGCTGATTGGCCTCGACGAAAGTTGGTACGAAAGCTGAAGAGAAAGCACCTTCGGCAAACAGGTCTCGCAAGAGATTTGGAATCCGATAAGCGACAAGAAAAGCATCGGTGATTCCAGATGCTCCGAAATAGGCGGCCATCACCTGCTCTCTGATCAATCCCAAAATGCGGGAAAAAAAAGTAGCAATCGCCATTTTTATCGAGGACCGAAGAACGGACATAAGACTCCTAAGTTCCCCATTCTCTCTTGATCAGTTATTTTTGCAAAGAAAAGTTTATAACTAATTTAATCAATTTTTGGTCCTATTACGCCCCACCTGATCATCGGGGCAACTTGTGAAATTCACATTCACCTCTTGAGTAGATAACTTTTATGACCCTATCTCCTCTTACTTTCACTCTCACGACACTTAGTAGATGTAAGGCAAAACAACGTTACAATGATAGGGGCATCAGAGAAAATCAGGAGTAAGCAGGATACGGGACTGGTCACGCCGTCCCCCTGAAAGAGTTCTCACACACATTCAAGATGACCAGGACTGGAAGTCTTGAAGAAGAGCAAGGAGGTCCCCCATGTTTTTGGCCATTGCAGTGGAAACTAAACAGCATCCCAAGAATCAACATGATTACCGGGTCTGGTATCTTGAAATTGATTCCAACGGACAGGTGTTGGGTATTGGAGTCAAAAGTAAAAAAGAGATCATAGAAAACCTCTTTGAAAATTATCGAAAAACCAGTCAATCAAATTGGCGTGCTTTTCAAAGAGGAGCTGAAAAATCAACACCAGTGGAAATTATTGATTTTGTTTCAATGAACATTCATGAGAACACCCATTTAGGAAATTTACCCACACTAAATGAATTCCAGACAGTCCTCGACACCTTGCACACAAGATTAGAACTCAGATCAATAGCCTGAATAAATATTTCACTGGATTCTTTGGGCCGTTCATTTTCAGAAACCAGTGAAGTATATTTCCATCATAAATGAAGAAAGGATTCAAAATGCAGACAATGGCAATAATCGGCGCTCAATGGGGTGATGAAGGCAAAGGTAAACTCACTGATCTTCTGGCCGAGAAATGCGATTTAGTGGTTCGTTATCAAGGAGGACATAATGCCGGACATACGATTTGGGTCAATGGACAAAAAACTGTTCTCCATGTGATACCCTCCGGAGTTCTTCATCCAGATTGTCTTTCTGTCATTGGACACGGAGTTGTTCTTGAGCCGGAGAATTTTTTGAATGAGTTAAATAAGATTAAAACTGTTACAAAAGTATCACCTGATAATCTTAAAGTCTCCTCGACGGCAACTGTAATCACAAGTTATCACAAACTCCTGGATGCGGCCCGAGAGGCCCAGGGCCCGGAAAAAATAGGGACAACTGGAAAAGGGATCGGCCCGGCGTATGAGGATAAGGTTTCTCGTCGCGGGATAAAAGTTCAGGACCTATTTGATAAAGACATTCTTGTTCGCCGACTTTCCAATGGCCACATGGAAAAAGCCGTTCTCTTCAAGCACCTCTATCAAATCGAGATACCTTCGATTGAAGAAGAAGTTGAAAGACTTTTTCGATTTGGTCAATCACTCAAGGACTATGTGACAGATACATTTAGCCTCATTGATGAAAAACTCATCCAGGGCAAGCGTATTCTCTATGAGGGGGCCCAGGGCATTTTACTTGATATTGACTACGGAACCTACCCCTATGTAACCTCTTCTTCAACTTCCGGGGCCGGCATCTATACCGGTGCAGGGATTCCCGGAAAAAAATTGGAAGAAGTCATTGGTGTGGCAAAGGCCTATACCACCCGAGTTGGAGAAGGCCCATTTCCAACAGAGCTTTTTGACGAAATGGGAGCTGAGATACAGACCAAAGGAAATGAAGTTGGAGCTACAACCGGCCGGAAGCGCCGATGTGGCTGGCTGGATATCCCCCTCCTTCGTTACGCTGTTAAGTGCTCACAGCTCACGTCGATTGCCCTCACAAAGCTTGATATTTTAAGTGACTTAAAAGAACTTAAAGTTTGTTACGCCTACGAGATAAACGGC
>CAXNNO010000286.1:0-3801 GCA_964203555.1 Bacteriovoracales bacterium | reverse complement strand
CGATCATAGACCTGATCTATTACTTCGATTTTTTAAGAGACTACATCGCAGGCGGAAGACTCTATATTGCTGGCGGTATGGGATATGGTCTTTCAAATACCTCAACAGTCACTCTCTCCCAATCAGGCCCGGTTTCACTTCTTCCAACCTTTAAAATGGGTGCCAGTCTCCCCTTTAACGATACCTGGGAATTTCTGATCGACGGGGCCTTCGAAAGCTTAAACACCAGCGAGGAACAAGAAGGTGGCCGAACACAAGTCACGAACCAAACAAACTTCAAAGTTGGTTTTGGGTTAAGAAAATTTTTCTAAATACACGGCCCCGAGCGCACTATTTTTTCGTTAATCCAATTTCTTCAAGTCTGATCTTCAACCACTCATTTGAATTAATCGAAGCATACTTTTCTCCCGTGCCCCGACAGGATGGAATGCAGGAAAGGGTCGTATCAGGATTGGGATGAGTGAAAAATGGCATCGAATACCGGTTAGTAGTAGCATCATCGGGGTTAACCACTCTGTGAGTGGTGGCAGGAATAACATCATTTGTGATTCTGGAAAGCATATCACCTGAGTCAACAACAAGTTGCTTTTCATTACACATAACAGGTAACCATTTTCCATCCCGATCCAGAAGTTCAAGACCGGAAGTCGTGGCACCGACCATCACAGTGATTAAATTAATATCCTCATGGGCCGCAGCTCTGACAGCATTTTTTGGGGCCTCAGAACTGAGGGGCGGATAGTGGATGGCGCGAACAATCGAGTTTCCATCCTGAAGCATTTTTCGGAAATAGGATTGAGGAACATCTAACGCCATTCCAAGAGAATCAAGCACGATCGTTGAGGTCGCATCCATGCCATTAAAAAGCTTCAGCATGACTTCTCGAAAATCAGGGATCTCGGAAGGCCAGAGATTTTCTGGAAAATAGTTTCTGAATTTAGCTTCATCCAGAAGTACATCCCGGCCCACGTGCCAGAATTCTTTTAAGTCGGGATATTTGGAATCTCTAGCATGCTCGACTCCAAAAGCAGTATAGCCACGCTGACCCCCACCCTCTTTACAAACATATTTTTTCTTTGTTTCAGTCGGAAGTTGAAAAAATTCGTGAACCAAATCATAGGCCCTCTGGGTGAGTTTGTAATCAACAGGATGATCCACTAAGACAATGAAACCATAATCCTTGAGGCCTCTAAATAATTCATTGGTGAACTTAACCTTGTCATTAGTTGTTCCGTTAACAAAACTCATCAAACTAAGCTCTGGCACCTTACGAATGGCTTCCATGAAGTCCCTCCTGGGATATAAAGATTCATCTAATTAAACTGTTGCGACAGGGGATGTCTAAGAAAATAATTAGATGGCACCTAGCTAGAAAAAAAACCATGGAAATTTTTCACGTCATCCACCCCTAGATGTTCTCACTTATAACTCATTTCAGGGGAGGTAGCGATTTAGAAAAGAAGATAAGTATCTGAATTTAAAGAAGAATTCTAGCATTCGACACAAGAATTATGGGGCAGTTAAAAACATCATCGTCCCAAGCCTCACCCAGTCGGACTTTTCCCGGATAGCAATCTCATAATCCTGACTCATGCCCATGGAGGTTTCGAGTTTCAGGCCCAATTCGTTCTGAAGCTTTTCCTTCTCCACTTGAAGGTCCTGAAAGCATCTTCCGGCCTCACTCTCAAAGTTCTCAGTTCGAAGGGTCCCCATGGTCATAAGACCCCGAAGCTTTAATTTTTTTGAATTTAAAAGGAGCTCGGCAGTTGATTCAAGGTCGGTATAAGTTTCAAATCCGGACTTCTCCGCCTCGTGCGAGGTATTGAACTGGAGAAAAATATGCACTTCATGATCAAGTTTATCTTCTGATCGAACCAACTTTTCCACCAACTCCCTGTTATCCACTGAATGAATCGCAAATAGATCCGGGACTCCAAAGAGAGTGTTAATTTTATTTGTCTGAAGATGGCCTATCATGTGCCAACGGATATCAGGACAATCCTTATGAAGAGCGTAGGCCTTTTCTAAAAGTTCCTGAACCCGATTCTCCCCGAAATCCCGATGGCCCAGTTCATAGTAGGTTTTGATTTCCTCTATGCTCCGGGTTTTTGAAACGATCATGAGTTTTGTGTCATGAAGCCGAGATTTAACCTGAAAAAGCTTCTGGGCAAAAAGTTCTTTCTGAGGCACAACTCACTCCTCTTCACCCTTGGGCTTTTTCTTCTTTTTGAAACTGATTGTCGCCTTCACTTCAAAGTCGTATTTTTCAATAATTTTATCAATCTCACTTGAGACATCTATTTTATCCAAATAGGACTTCAGTTCGTTTTTCACACTGGTCACGAATTCTGTTTTGGTGGATTTTGCGTTCTCAACGAGACTACCGACAATGTCCTTGGGAAGTGAAACGTCTTTAAAAAGCGCCCTGACACTTTCCTCTGTCATAAAAGCTGCAGTGACACCAGTCGTGAGGACTTTCTTTAAAAGGCCTTCAACTTTTCCGTCTTTCTCGCGGTTATCATCCATTATAAACTCGCTGCCCTTTTAGCAAAGGCCTTCATGTTTGAGGGAAGATTCGTCGTCACAAGAGTTTTTTCAATGAGACCAAGACCGGGCAAAAATCCCTTAAGCTCAACTTCAAGAGAATAAGTGACTTCAGTTCGCGCCTGACCTAAATCTTTTAAAATCCACTTACCGTTATTTACCTTCATCATATCCCCTCCCACAAGCGTCCAGCTGACTTCAGTGTTGGGTTTATTATTTAATTTAAGTGTGTATGAGATATCTTTTATAAGACTAAGATTAAATTTCACAGTCGCTCCGTCGGCAGAGTCACTCTGAACCTCAACTGATCTCATGCCATCCACAAACTGCGGATAGGCCTTGTAATCAACGATCGCCTTGAAAAATTTATCAATCGGGACATCAAATACTTCTGTTTTTTCTGCGCGGGCCATGAAACTTCCTTTTTAGTATCTCGGTTTTTTATCAAAGTGATGTTCAGCTCTGATGTGTCTGATTGTACCAGATTCAGAACGCATAACAATGGAGTGTGTGTAACAACCCCATGACTTAAATATGACTCCATCCAAGAAATTTCCGGTAGTCACGCCTGTCGCACAGAACATGAGATTTCCTTTAGCGAGGTCATCAATTTTGAACACGCGATTGATATCATCTATGCCCATGGCAAGTGCTCTTGTGATTTCTTCCTGATTGCGAGGCTTAAGTATTCCCTGAAACTCTCCTCCGGCGCACTGCAGAGCAGCTGCTGCAATCACTCCTTCAGGGGCACCACCAATGCCAAAGAGAATGTCCACGCCCGAATTAGGGTTAGTCGTTGCAATGGCCGCAGAAACATCTCCATCTCCGATGAGATTAATTCTCGCCCCGGCAGCACGAATTTCTTCAATGAGTTCTTTATGACGAGGACGATCCAGAACGATCGCCGTAAGATCCGCGACCCGGCACTTTTTTATATCCGCCAGACGCTTAAGATTCTCAGTCGGAGTTTGACGAATATCGAGTTTTCCTCTTGCTTCAGGGCCCGCGGCCAGCTTTAGCATATAGGTGTCAGGAGCGTGTAAAAGATTTCCCGCCTCACCAATGGCCATAACAGAAATGGAATTAGGTCCACCATAAGCACAAATGGTTGTTCCCTCAAGAGGATCAAGAGCAATTTCTAATTTCGGACCTTGTCCAGTTCCGACTCTTTCTCCGATATAGAGCATTGGGGCCTCATCGCGCTCGCCTTCTCCAATGACCACGGTCGCATCGCAATCAATAGAATCGAGCATCGCC
>CAXNNO010000285.1:0-3802 GCA_964203555.1 Bacteriovoracales bacterium | reverse complement strand
AAACTCGACCGGGTTTATACCCACGAATTTTTGACTCGTTAGTTAGAGAAAAGATGGTCCTAATATTATCAAATAAACCTGTGTAGGTAGCAGGATTGGAGTGTGGGGTTCTTCCGATGGGGGATTGATCAAGTTCAATTAAACTCTGGATTTTATCCACACCGGAAATAGAGCGGTAATTAGCATGATTGCCACGCCTTCCCCGGGAGAGATAATTTTTAATAGCTGGAACAAGAATTTTATGAATCAAAGTAGATTTACCTGAACCTGAAACACCCGTGATGCAAGTGAGTCCACCAAGTGGTAATTTTAAAGTCACATCTATCAAGTTATGTTCTTTCGCCTTGTCTAATATGATGAAATCAGTTAGAGAGCGACGTTTTTCAGGAACTTTTATTTTTAAAAGACCAGAAAGATATTTTCCGGTGATGCTTTTCACATTTTTTTTAATTTCATCAGGTGTGCCGGCAGCAACGATTTCCCCTCCATGAATTCCCGCCTTCGGACCCATATCAATTAAATAATCCGAGGCGAGCATGGTGTCTTCATCGTGCTCAACCACCAAGACGGTGTTACCAATGTCTCTTAGGTCTTTAAGAGTCTTAATTAATTTTTCATTATCACGCTGATGAAGTCCGATGCTTGGTTCGTCCAGGACGTAGAGTACTCCTGAGAGTGCTGATCCAATTTGAGTGGCCAAACGAATTCGTTGTGATTCACCACCGGACAAGGTCATAGCATCACGATTAAGAGTCAGATAATTGAGACCGACATTTAGTAAAAAGCGTAGGCGGTCTTTGATTTCTTTAAGGACTTTTTGAGCAATGATCGCTCTGTTCCCAGTAAATGAAAGTTTGTCAAAAAACTCGGCTGCATCATAAATTGATAAATCGCAAATTTCAACGATAGACTTATCATCAATTGTAGCAGCAAGAGCAAATGGATTGAGTTTTTTCCCCTGGCAACCGGGGCATTTTTTAATGATCATGTATTCTTCAAGATCCGCTCTTGTTTTATCGGACTCTGAATCGTTATATTTTTTTTCTAACCACGAAACAATGCCCGTAAATTCTTTTTTAAAATTCCATGATGAATTCTCGGATTCAAATTTATAGGAAAAGATTTTATCTGAACCATGATAAAGAAGTTGCGTAAATTTTTCAGGCAATTTATTAAAAGGTTTATTGAGGGATACTTTTTCCGTCTCAGCCACGGACCTAACCATTTGCATTAAAAATGTATTTTTTTTAAGAACTGGTATGGCCCCATCCTCTAGAGACATGGATTCGTCTAAAAGTAGGCCATCAATATTAAAACGCTTCGAAATGCCCAGTCCATTACACATCTGACAAGCACCTAAAGGTGAATTAAATGAAAAAAGCCTGGGTTCAAGATCGGGATAACTTTTTCCGGACTTAAAAGAATAATTTTTTTCCGAAAAAAAATGCTCTTTTTCATCGGCCAGGACGATAAGGTATCCATCAGATAATTTAAGCGCCTGCTCAACAGAATCTGTGAGACGAGACTTGGCACCTTCTTTCATCACCAATCGATCAACCACAATATCGATATTATTGAACCGGGATTTATTAATGCTTAGTGAATCTTCAAGATTGAGGATTTCTCCATTGAGCCTGATTCTTGAAAAACCCATACTTTGAAATTTCGCGAGTTCCTCCCTGTGTTCACCTTTTTTAGATCGAATAACAGGAGAAAGTATCTGAAGCTTGGTTCCATCTTTGAATTTAGAAATATTATCTGTGATTTGCTGGATCGATTGCTTAGAGACTTTTTCACCAGTTTCAGGACAATGAGCATCCCCTAGTCTTGCATAAAGTAATCTGAGATAGTCGTAAATTTCAGTAATGGTTCCGACTGTCGAGCGAGGATTTTTAGTTGTTGATTTTTGATCAATTGCGATTGCAGGTGAGAGACCTGTAATGCTTTCAACTTCAGGCGCTTCTGTTTGACCGATGAATTGTCGAGCATAACTTGAAAGCGATTCGATGTATCGCCTCTGTCCCTCGGCATAAATGGTGTCGAAAGCAAGGGACGATTTTCCCGATCCAGAAGGACCTGTAATGACCGTGAGAGAATGTCTAGGAAGTGAGACATCAATATTTTTTAAATTATGAACTTTTGCTTTTACGACTTGAATTTTTTCCATTTGAGACCTTCTTCAACATGTTCAGAGCTTCTTTTAAAGAATATTCGCAACCCCTGTGGTCGGCCTGGTTTTTTCCGTAAAGGGCAAAGGATGTTCCATGATCTGGACTAAAGCGCGGGTATGATAGTCCCAAAGTTATATTTGCACCGATAAAACCCTGCAAACCTTTAAAAATTCCGAGCCCCTGGTCATGAAACATATAAACTAAAAGATCGCTTTGAGATTTTTGCTCCAAGAGCATTGTATCACCAGATATGGGACCTGTTATTTGTATTTTGTAATCAAGTCTTAGACGTTTGATTGCCGAACTAACTCGACTATCTTCATGTCCAATAAGGCCACCTTCTCCAGCATGTGGATTAAATCCTGAGACAAGCATTCTTTCAATTGGCCAGCTCCATTGCTGAAAAGTGTCTAAACAATTTTTTAGTCTCCCATAAATAATGTCCTCGCTCAGTTCACTGGCCAGAGCACTGACGGGAATATGATCTGATAGAAGAAGCATCTTGAGCTTAGGTGAAGAAAAAAACATACCTAACTCACGCTGTTGATAAATCGCGCGGAAATATTCAGTGTGACCAGCATAACCCGGAAACTGATCTTTCGAAGTTGGAAGAGTAAAGAGAACTCCTCCTTTTTCTGCCAGCTTCATGCCATGATTGAGAGCAGTGAAACTATGGCCATGCTCTTTGATTTCCAGCCATTGAACCGCAATGGCCATTCCTACGAGACTGATGAAGTTTTCATGAAATTTAAAAGGAAGCATCATGGTGGAAAGTGTGTCGATCACATCTTGCTTAAATGCCAATAAGACAATCTGGTTAAGATCATCCCTGTTTAACATTAAACATGATTTAAAAAAGACCTCTAACCCAATACCTTTCTCGTGGCCCTGGGAGACGTAGATTTTCATATCAGAGTAGATTTTTAATATAATAGTTTGATAGTTCGCGATCAAACCAGTTGGAAGTAACTGATTTACCCTTCGTCACGAAAATGTCATTTTGGATTTGTTCTTTAAATTTCAAAAAATTTTGAGATTCGACCAGATCTTTTTTTTGAATATAAAAAACGTGGAGATTTTTCTTAATAGAAAGAGGTTTAGAAAAAGATCCTTCGCTCGTAGTTTTTAAAATAGTAGCAAGCTCTTTAGAAAGACCATCTTCGTTTAGATTTTCAAGGTTGTTGGTTTCAAGATTCCGGTATTCTTCGGGCAGCTTTCCCGTGAGTTGGTAGTCTTTAAGTATAGCGAGAAATTTCTTTTCATTTCTATCCACTAATTTTTCTTCTGGGATGTAAAAATCTACGAGATCATATTTAAAGGATAAGGCGTTGTTTGAACTGTTACGACGGTAATACTCATTTTTTATTTCCTGCTCAGTGACAGAAATCAGTGGAGCGATGATCCTCTGAGCAAAAATATTAAATTCCATTGTTTCTCGTATCACTTCGAAATACTCTTCGTAGGTCAGCCCCTTACCTTTTAGAAATTGTAAAAGGTCGGCTCTTTTTAATCCCAATCTTTGTTCAGTCATTTTTATGCGTGATTCAACGGCGTCATCATTGATGACATAGCCCTGGGCATTGATCTTCTCTCGAATGATAAAAGACCTAATCATGATATCGAGTAGTTCT
>CAXNNO010000284.1:0-3842 GCA_964203555.1 Bacteriovoracales bacterium | reverse complement strand
AAATTGAGAATGTCAGACCGTACCTTGTGGCCAGGGCCTATCTGAAAAATTGAACGCCTTTTCAACCATCGCTCTATCAATTATAGAAATCTCTTTTAACTGCCTTGGAGCTTTCCCCGGAATTAATTCTATTCTCTGAAGCTTATTTAATCTTGAAATGATGAGCTCATAGGGCTGGTTAATGAGGAGAACTCCTCCCATTTTATCAACATCCTCTTTAAAAAAGCGCAGACCATTAATGAATATCACTTCATCTCCAGAATTTAATCCAGCTCTATGAGCAGGTGAATCAAGAATGACACTCTTAATGATTGCTCTTTCTCCGCTGTATTCAAAATCGCAACCTGACCATGCCTGGCCTCCTTCATTCCACTTTAATTCACATCCCATTGTCTTAAAGGCCGATTCAAAATCAATATCCTGAGTCGTCTCAATCATGATGGAAAACTGAGTAAGAATATCTTCGCCACCTATCTCACGAACCAGCCGATAAACATCATCCCTCGTGACCCCGGTATCAGGATGCTTTTTGTAATCCTCCCACAGAGCACGAAGTAAATCATCGACTGACCTTCCTTTCTCCAGAAGAAGCGAATGAAGCACCATAAACACCAGACCACCTTTAAGGTAGTAACTAACGGTGGAATTTTTTGAATTTTCATCCGGGCGATAAAGCTTAACCCAGGCATTAAAGGAACTTTGTTCCAGAGAATGATAATGCCGCCCTGGCGTGTTTAAATAAGTTTCAAGATGCCCTTTCACAACATCAAGATACTCCTCAACTGAAGAGAGTTGAGCGCGATAAACTAAAAGATCATCCACAAAACTTGTGAGACCCTCCGCTAACCATAATAAGGTTGAATACCCCTCGTTTAGATAATCAAAGGGGCCAAGTTCTTTTGGCCGAATTCTCTTAACATTCCAGAGGTGAAAATACTCGTGGGCCACCAGGGAAAGATAATGAAGATACTCTTTACGATTTGCCAGCTTTCGTCCATCAAAGTGAAGAGCAGTGGAGTTTAAATGCTCAAGACCACCATAGAGCTTGGGAACAAAATGAGTCAGAAACAGGTACTGATCATAGGGAAGTTCATTTCCAAAATGTTTGGCAACCGTTTCAACAATTTTTTGAATGTCGGCCTTCAGGTTATTTCTGTGCGGATATTGATCGCCATAAAATGCCAGATGATGGGATTTTCCCAGTGCCTCAAAACCATCAGTTTCATGACAACCAATCTCAACCGGAGAATCAATAAGTTCATCATAATCTGAAGCGCCGTAGAGAAAAAGTTCCTTACTTGGAGAAATATCTCTTAGCCCAGTACTTAAGTGTGACCATGATGGCGGAAAACGAAACTCGATTTCAGGATTTTCTATTTTCTCATCAAGAACCCCCATAAGGTAGGATGGGCCATGAAGGAAAGCATGTGACGCATCAACATGAGAGGTTCTGACGGTTAGATCTTTACAATAAATTTCATAATGAATATGAAGCGAGTTTTGTTTGATTTTAACATCAGATTTGCTCCAATCAACCTCCCATATGCCTTTGGCCAACTGTGTATGAAAAAGAACTTCTCCATTGGCCTGAGTCGCCTGAAACCATCTGATATGACGAGCGTATTCACGCATGAGATAAGATCCCGGACTCCAGGAAGGAAGGAAAAATTTCGACCGATCTCCTACGATATTTTCTACTTTAAGAGTCACCTTAACGTGGTGATGCTCAGGTTTATTAATTTCAACCAAATAGCGTATTTTCATTTTTTGGACTCCAGGATTTCCAATAAGAATAAGATTTGAGAGCTCTAAAGACAACATTCAAAAGAAATGCTAACGTAACCTTTATGAAAAAAAATATTTCTGCTTCAGATATCAAACTCTTTGTGACCGACAGCGCCGTTAGACAAATTCAGGTCATGCAAGAAAACGACTACACTCTCAACGGTCTTTTTTTTCGCATCAAAATAGGTGGGAAAGGATGTGGAGGCTTTACTTATGAAACTGGCTTCTCAGATAAACACACTGATGATTTGCAGATTGATCAAAGCTACCCCATCATCAAATTTGACCTTCATATTCTCATTGATCCTTTCACCGCTTACTATACTCAGGAACTCACGTTAGATTATCTCCTTGATACAACTAATAACGACGAGGGATTTATTGTTCAAAATGCAGCCGATGGACAACACCGTGGAAAATTTTTTAAAGACGAGAGTCGTCTTCCTCCCTGGGCGAAGAAATGAAAGAGATCTCTCTTGATTATCGCTACCTCAAGGCCTTTATGGTTACCTGCCGCCACTTGAATTTCTCAAAAGCGGCGATCGAACTCAATATTGCCCAGTCCGCTGTTTCCAGACAAATAAAACTGCTGGAAGAATCTGTCGGTGAAGAATTAATCATCAGATCTTCAAAAAAAGTCCTTTTGACTGAAAAAGGGCGAACACTGATGGACGAAATCGCGAAATTTGAGGTCAATATTCAGGACCTCTTCTTTGGTCATATGAACAAAGTAATTCGCGTAGGTATACTTCATGGTCTCTTGGAAAATTGGTTTAATGATGTCATGGTTGATTTCACCAAACAAAGCAAACATCAGTTAATCGTCGAGGTCAATAATCTTGATGTACTTAAAGAAAAGCTCCACAGCGGTAAGTATGACATGATTTTCACAGCAGAAAACATTCAAAGTGATCTCGTCTCCTCACTAAAACTTTTTGAGGAGAAAATGGTCATGGTTAGTAAGGATGAAATTAATTTAAAAGAGGCCACAGACTATCCCTGGATCGTTTATTCGGAACAGGATCATTTATTCCAAATTTATAAGAAGCGATCTCAGAAAATAATTGTCGTTAATTCCATCACTACGATTCTGAAATTAGTCAAAAAAGGTGTTGGCCTTGCCATCGTCCCAGATCACACTGTAGATGACCTGGGGCTTAAATCGTATGATCTAAAAGGTCTTAAGAAGCAGCACATTCATCTTTCCAGTTTAAACTTCAGGCATATGCCTGAACACATCAAGCAGCTGACAGATATCATTAAAAAAAATGGCCTGAATTAATAATTGCTTAAAGTAGACAAGACATTTTCCCGTTGAGGATTCTTCCGTCCTCGCAAAGAGTGATCTCGAGATGTTCTTTATTAGAAATGTTCTTTAAGGAATATAACTTTTCAAGAACAACTCCCGCAGAAAAACCATTTTTTCTAAGATATGGCCATTTGACTTTCGCGCCCACAATGTCGACACCACCTGAGACTCCAAAATGTATGCCACCTTCGTTCTGTGAAGGAAGACCACCTTGGGAATACTCGACCCATCGTCTTTGAACAATTTTTTTATTTTTGGATTGAGTATAAAGCATAACCATCGCACCCAGGCCTTCCGTATTGGATTTTATCCCGTTGAGATGAATTTTTATGGTTTTCTGTCCGATTCGTTTTGTTTTGTTTTCAAAAAGATAAAGACGCGGTCTGATATCAGATTGTCTTATGTTGTTTTGTGAAGTCAGAATATCAGGAAGACCATCGCGATTAATATCAAGGACAATGCTGCCACTTGGATTGACCACATCAAGACCCGACTGGGAAGCAACATTTATAAAAGCGTGTGTTTCGTCCTGCTCAAAGAGAACAAGTCTTGAGTGAGGCGGAAATCCAGAATTATCAACGAGAATATCCACTCTCCCATCCACATTATAGTCCAGCCATACGCCCCTTCTGTCCCCTTGGTTCCAGGATTCAGAATTCGCGTCACTAACATACTCGGTTCTCATAAAAAAGGGAGGATATGTTTCCCTGTTTCCGGTGAGTATACTTGATCGGTCGACTGATTCGTT
>CAXNNO010000283.1:0-3849 GCA_964203555.1 Bacteriovoracales bacterium | reverse complement strand
GCGACAGACTTCTGCCTTTAATTCAAAAAGTGTTGTGGGTAGGGTTCTACATTCCAACATGGATGGATTAATTTTATTTAGGGCAAGATAGTTGGCCAGACCGGGTATCTGGAATAACTTTTGAGCGGTAAAATATTTATCTGGCTGAGGATTTTGTTGTTGCTTCAGTTGTTGCATATCAAACGTCATTTGAGGAGGCTGCTTGCCCTGATTCAATTGATTCCAAATCGTTCCGATAGAACTTAGCCCTGCTCCGATGATATCCGCAGTGTTGGCCCCGCTGGCAACATTTGAAATAACCGGGGTAACGATGAGTTCAAAGCTAATGACGACAGCAAGAAGCCTGGCGTATGATTTGTGTTTCATTCAAAATCCTTCAAAAGGTGTATCATCTTGTTTTTTCGGCTTTTTTCGGAAAAAAGCTTAGTCCTGTTAGTAACCAACAAGAATGATCTTCTATGATTATAGGTGATTTTCTCAAACGACCTACCATAATGACCCAGTTGTCTAATTTCTTGGCAATTTCATGGAAACGAGTGAAACTTAACTAATGAATTTTAATTGATTTTCAGAGGTGGAAGCTGGTGCTAAGCAAGTGGTTCAAAAAAAAGTCTGTGCCAGACAATGATGGCAGTTCTGATCCCTCGACCCAGGATGACATTCAATACGGGAAGGTCTTCGAACTCGTCCTTAGTAATATGGAGGACTCACCCGTTTATGAATTAACAAATCAATTATCCGTAGGAAGTGAGATCGGAAACATCATCATTTCTGATCCCTCGATTTCCCCTAAGCATGCAACTTTCACTCTTCAGGATGAAGTCATTTCACTTGTTGATCATGGAAGTCTTTCGGGGACGTATGTGAATGGTAAAAATATTACTCCAGGTAAATATGTTATTTTAGAAGAGACGGACGTTATCAACATTGGGGATCTTCAAATTCGCCTAAAGGTGAGTACCTTCGGAGTGAAAACAGAGGCGATACCTGAAATTCCTGTCAAAAAAGCTAGCGAACCAATTAAATCAGTTGAAGGCATAAAAGACCGACTGAAATCATTTGAGAGTAAAAATGATGAATTAAAAAAGAAGTTACAAAAAACTCAAAAGAAGTCCCTTGTCATCAGCGCTCCCACTTATTCAACCAATGCGATCGTAAGGGTTGCTGCCGTTGCCTGCGACCTGCTGCTATCTTATGTGTTACTAATTGTTTTTTTACCTTTTGATGAATTTAAGGACTTAGTCGAATTCTTTCCGACGACTCTTGGCGCTTTTCTTGATGTTGAATGGAAAGATTTATGGAACGTTATCAATGAAGACTTTGGCTTCATATCCGAAGTGATGAGTGATATGTATTCTCTTCTTCCTTCGTCTTTGGATTTTACTCCTTTGTTAATCGTCTTCGGCCTGACTCGTTTTGCGACCACAATTGTATTCGGAGTTAGTTTTTCAGAATATTGTCTTGGAGTTAGAAGCACGGGAAATTTTATCTGGGCGAGACTTGGTGGTATGTTCAGAGTTATGATTGGTCTTCTGACATGGCCTTTTATTATATTTGATATAACATCAGTTGTTTCCAGAAGGACCCTTAAAGAATTTATCACGTTCACAAATGCCCACGTGCCCTCAACATTCATTTCAGTACTCGGATTCATCCTTTACGTGCCCCTCGTTATTTCGCTCGTGGCCGTCGCACCATTTTTTCAGGGGCTGGAAGCTCCTGAAGTTATCTATGTCGATGATAAAATCGATCAGAGGGTAAGACTGAAGTTACCGCAGGATGGAAATTCCGAAAATGCAAGTGTCACAGATATGAGTAAAAAGCTGAATTTCAACATAACTTATAATCCATCTGAACTGCGACTGATTCCAAATTTTAAATTTCGGGGTTTAAAGGAAAAAACCAAACTGACGACGAGTTTGTTCTTTTATCAAAAAGACTTAAAGAAAAGTGTTGAGTTTGAAGTCTACAAAACCTTTGATCTTAAGCAACTGTTGGGGATTGGTATCAAAGGGAATTTCTTCCTTTATGATAAGTACCGCCAGATATACGATTATGTTTATGAGTCAGAAGGAGCAAATTCTTCTTTCAGAAAAAATAAGACTGAAAAAACACAGTTGAAGTTTGCGAATGAAATGATTGAGTTTACTAAGAATGCTTTCTCTCTGAGACCAGAAACAGCTTTTGAAGTGATGCAAGAACAAACGCCTTTGATCAAAAGTTTTATTGATTTTAAGTCTTCTTTTCTGGAGTTACTTGAGTATAAGCAAATCGATCAGGTGAGTTTTATAAAGATTGGTAACGCCATTTTTATGAAAATAAGTTTCATCAAGCAAAAGCCATTTGATTTAATTATTCCAATGATCATGGGTGAAGGAAGAATTTTTAAAATTACCTATGAGAACATGGAAAGTTTTAGAGATGCTTCTCCTAAACTTTACAAATTTAATCTTGATAATACGAACTGGGTTCCGGAAGCAAGTGGTGAGCTAGAGGAGGCGATGTCGTCTTTGCAGGTTTTTGACTTATTTTCCAAAAGTAATTTTAACACAATACTTCAGGTTTCATCCAAGGCCCAGGCCCTCTATGCATTCGCATTCGAAACGACAGGATCAGTTTTGAAGAGTGGTGATCCCATTGAGACTTCCCTATGGAAGGCGCAAATCCAGGGCCTTTTAAGGCTCGTTGAAACACTGCCTGATGTGGTGAGTCCTGAGGGAGAAGAAAATCCGAAGCAAAAACTTATACAAAATTTCCAGGACATCCTGAACGCCATGGAAAATAGTAATCTTGAATTTTTTGGAATTGCAGAAAATACTGCTGTATAGGAAAAAGAAATGAGTTTTTTTGAAGCGTGCGTTTATGGAATCATCCAGGGGTTGTCGGAGTTTTTACCTATCAGTAGCAGCGGCCATCTTGCACTTCTTCCCTATATCATGAAAATTGAAGACCCAGGAGTCGTGTTTGATCTTATGATGCACTTAGGTACTGCTTTAGCAGTATTGACTTATTTTAGAAGAGAAATTTTCAAGTACGCACTCGCATTTAATCCCTCTCTCGCGAATTTTTCAATTGGTGGAAATGACCGATGGTTTGTGAGAAATTTCATTTTTTCTACATTTATAACTGTCTTGTTTATTGTTCTTCTTATTCCCTTTGCCAAAATGGCAAGGGATCCCTGGTTTATTATTTTTAATTTGTCTTTTTTTGGTGGGATTTTATGGTTTGCGGACTGGAAAAATTCAAAAAACACAAGTCTAACTGATTCGCCTTTCGCAGAGGGCCTTCAGTGGAAGCTTGCGGGATTGATTGGTCTCGCTCAGGCCTTGGCCATCTTTCCTGGGGTAAGCCGTTCTGGAATAACACTCACTGCAGCCTTATTGTTGGGTCTTAAAAGAAAGCAGGCGGGAGAATATTCCTTTTTACTCTCTTTACCAATTATCTTTGCCGGCATACTCAAAGAGGTACCTGACACTTTTAAGAATCATAACCAATCTTCTTTATTGATATTACTGACGGGAATTACAACATCCTTTTTTGTCGGTTGGTTTACAATTCATTTTTTTATGAAACTCATCGGAAAAATTCATCTTCGGTATTTTACTATTTATAGATGGCTACTAGCAGGGCTCATGGCCGTGGGGCTTTATTGATTTTTTTTTATTGTTTCACTAGGCCCGCAGGAACGCAGTAAACATGATTGTTCCATCTTACCCCGGCATCGAAAATAGCACCAACTGAGCCCGTCTCACCATTGTTGTCAACGTCATCTGTCCTATAGTTGAATCTGCGAACCGTGGTGCTGGAATTGGGCGGCCGGTAGGTTCCTCCTGTCAGTGGGCTGGGTAA
>CAXNNO010000282.1:0-3853 GCA_964203555.1 Bacteriovoracales bacterium | reverse complement strand
AGCAATTAATGTGAACCGTTGGTCTCATGGCTATGCATTCGGCGCAAACACTTTGATTGAATCAAAAGCAGAGAGCACTAGAATCATGAATCTTGCTCGTCAGAGAGTGGGAAACATCACCATTGCAAACTCTGATGCCGGCTGGAGTGCTTATGCCCACACGGCCATTGATGAGGCCTATAGAGCTGTGAATGAGTTGGAGTGATGGCTAAAGACTAAACTCTACTCGTGCATCACCTTTAGTCACATACAAAAACTCTGGCATAAAGATCCATGAATTTACCAAGAAAATATCTCAAGGCGTATTGCTGAAGATTTTAAAGAAGGCATCGTTTTTACTCCTAATGGTTTTAAATAGTGAATTTAGGTCAAAGCCTTGAAATTATAGATCCAATGCATCCCTCTGAAAGAAATTATTTTTGTCACTCGCCTGAGCTTCATATATCATTAACCCATGAATAATAACTATAATCAGCACCTTGAAATGTTTAAACTTCTTACTCACCAAGGTGATGGAATTCTTTCCTCGATTTCTCTTGATGTGGAAGGTTACCCCTTTGGATCTGCCACTCCCTACTGCCTTGATTCAGATTTTGTACCCAATATTCTTATCAGCTCCATTGCCCAACACACAAAAAACATCCAGGCCAACCGTAAAGTGTCACTCCTTATTTCAGAGCGAAGTTCCGCGACGAATAAACAGTCGCTGGGACGACTGACCTACGTTGGTGATGCCATCAAAGTTGAAAATGATGAGGACATAAAAAAACGCTATCTGAGCTATTTCCCATCTGCCCAAAATTATTTTGGTACTCATGATTTTTCTTTTTATAAAATTAACCCCGTAAGACTTCGATTCATCGGAGGGTTCGGGAAGATTTACTGGATAGAGAAAGAATCGATCAATATTAAAAACATATTTGGATCCGATGAAGAGCTCAGAATCGTGAACCACATGAACGATGATCATGGGCATAATCTGAGGGAATACTCTCGTTTTTATCTTGAACATGAATGCCGCGAAAGTGACTCGATCAGGATGTGTGGTCTGGATCAATTTGGAATGGATCTTTCAATTAATGAAATAAAGTATCGAATTGATTTTAAACGAGAGCTCTCTGAAACAAGTGAGGCCCGTGGCACTTTGGTAGAAATGACAAAAGAAGTGAGATCTCAAAATGACTAAATTAACAAATGCATCAATCCTTTTAATCTCCCTGATCCAGGCCGGATGCTCCGTCGTCGGCATTCGCTCCGAAGAGAACCCGAAGTATGATTTAGTATTAGTTCATGATAACAAAGAAATTCGCTCCTATTCTTCACTTATACTTGCGAGAACCAAGGTTAAAGGGGAATTCAAAGAGGCCCAAAACAAGGCCTTCAGAATCCTAGCGGGATACATCTTTGGAGCGAATGAAAAAAAGGAAAATATCTCATCGTCGACTCCAGTGACTCGAATTGAGACATCAGAAAGTGAAAAAATAGCGATGACTGCTCCTGTATTTCAGCATCACAGTGATGATGGCTGGACGATGAGCTTTATGATGCCCTCAAAATACACTTTAACTGACCTTCCAAAACCAAAAGATAACCGGATTTTTTTTGAAGAGATGGCTCCCAAGATCTTTGGAGTGATTCGTTTTTCCGGACGCTGGAAAAAGAGCACCAACGAGGAGATGGCAAAAATCTTAAAAGACTGGATTAAAGAAAACGAAAAATACGAAATGGCCTCAGAACCTATTTTTGCCGCTTATGATCCACCTTGGACAATCCCATTTCTTCGTCGCAATGAAATCCTGATTGAGCTTAAAGCGAAAAAATAAAACGAATCATATCGATCGCTGCAAATTAAGTTAATTTTTTAACAGATCTGGTCGCCACTTCTCGGTCATCTTTTTTTTCTCGTCATTCTGCCAGTCTTCAATTTTCTGATTATGCCCGCTCATCAAGACCTCGGGGACAACCATTCCCTCGAATTCATGAGGTCTGGTATACTGGGGAAATTCAATCAGACCATCTTCAAAAGAATCATATTGACTGGAAAGTTTATTTCCAAGGATACCGGGTACAAAACGAACGGCCGAATCCAGCATGGCCATAACCGCAAGCTCTCCTCCGGTGAGAACGAAATCTCCCAAAGAAAAATAATCATTCACATATTTTTCTAAAAACCTTTCATCCACTCCTTCATACCGACCGCAGATAAAGACAAGATCCTTGGTGGAGTCTGCGAGAATTGAAGTTCCAAAATCCCTTGCGACTTTATTATTCCAGACCTTCCCACGTGGCGAAGTATAGATCACATGAAGCTCCTCAATTCCGGAATATCCGCCAGCTGTAACGACTCCTTTCAAAAGGGCATCCCGAAGAACATCGGGCCTCATCACCATGCCAGGGCCACCTCCGAAAGGAGCATCATCAACGCTCTTATATTTAGTCGTTGAGAAATCGCGAATATTGACAAACAACACTTCAAACTTGATTTTCTCACTCCTCTCTCCACGGAAAGCAGATCCAGAAATGCCACACTCTAAAAGAGGCTTAAAGTATTCGGGGAAGAGAGTTAAGATCCATATTTTTTTTAAAATCATTCCGTATACTCTGGCATAACCATCGTGATTTTTCTTTTCTCCATGTCAATTTTTGGAAAGAAGACATCAACGTAAGGAAGAGTTATTTTTTCGCCATTGGACTCAAGACGAATATCAAAGAGGTACTGCATCCCATTATCAGAAAAGCTTTCCAGCTTTCCAATGAGCTCTCCCTCTTCATTAACAACATCCATGTCAATCAGATCGACAAGATAGACTTCATCTCCCTCGGGCTCCGGGAAAGACTCTCTATCAAGATAAAGCTCAAAGGGTATCAGGGACTCAAGATGAGTACGATCTTTTACCCCACTAAACTGACAAATCACTTTATTTCCAAAACGTATTTTCTGAATGGTCCACTCTTCGCCCTCTGAGGCAATTTTAGACTTAGCACTTGAAGGAAATAACCATACCTTCATTCCATCATCGAGAACGGATTCGTTTGGATCAGGATTGATGAGACGAACCTCTGCCTCTCCCTTGATACCATGAGGATTGGCCACGAAGGCGAGCTTAATAAGTGCTTCTTTATTCATAATGGCTTCTATCTCTAATCCCTGCGGATCATAAAAAAACCCCAATCATCCTTGAGAGATGAATTGGGGTTATGAATTTAATACTAAAATGTAAACTTACTCAATAATTTCGAGAACTGATCTTTTCCTTAGCTTTGTAGAAGCTGCATTAAGAATAGTCCTTAATGCTTGGGCCGTTCGACCTTTCTTTCCGATCACTTTACCAAGATCGGACTTATCCACCCTTAGCTCTAAAACAGTGGTCTGTTCGCCCTCAATCTCGTTGACCTCAACTCGATCAGGCAGATCCACAAGTGCTTTGGAAACATGCTCTATCAAAATCTTCAGTTCACTGCTCATAATTACCTTCTGTAAAGGTTTACCCCCCGTTATGAGCACGGGGTTAACAACATTATAGCTTAATATTGTTATTTTTGAGCAATGTTCTTACAGTATCAGTAAGTTGAGCACCTTTAGAGATCCAAGTTTTGATTCCATCAACATTAACATATTTAATGGATTCTAAAGCTTTAGGATCATACTGACCCAATTTTTCAAGGAATTGGCCATCACGTGGACTACGAGAGTTTGTAGCTACGATCGTGTAAACAGGACGGTTTTTGCGACCACCACGGGCCAGTCTAATTTTTACCATATGCGGATTCTCCTATAGGTTTGCGCGTAATTTTTCAGAATTTATAAATCATGCCACTGGTAAAGTCAAAACTTTACCCATAAGGGCTTAGA
>CAXNNO010000281.1:0-3854 GCA_964203555.1 Bacteriovoracales bacterium | reverse complement strand
GTCAGTGCTGAAAAGATTTCTCACGGTTTGATTAATTTCATCCCATGGGTATTCTCTTAAAGACGTCTTCTTTTCCGGTTTTAATTCTGATCCGAGCGTATAGGAAACTTCTTCTATAAAATCATGAATAAGATCTTTATTTGCTTCATCATTAAGGATGTCACGGCGGATTTTATAGATCACTTTCCTCTGCTCATTCATAACGTTATCAAAATCCAGTAGATGCTTTCTGATGTCAAAATTTTGGGTTTCCACTTTCTTCTGGGCTTTTGCAATTGCATTGTTAATCATCGAATGCTCGATAGGCTCATCTTCTTTCATTCCAAGTTTCGTCATGATTCCTTTGATCCTGTCTGATCCAAAGATTCTCATGAGGTCATCTTCTAGTGACAGGAAGAACTTCGATTTTCCTGGATCACCCTGACGGCCAGAGCGACCCCTGAGCTGGTTGTCGATTCGACGAGATTCGTGTCTTTCGGTTCCTATAATGAAAAGACCTCCAAGGGCCTTCGTTTCAGGAGTGAGTTTAATATCAGTTCCCCGACCTGCCATATTGGTGGCAATTGTTACTCCGCCTTTTTGACCTGCCAGGGCAACGATTTCTGCTTCCCGAGCATGGTTTTTTGCATTCAAAACTTCGTGCTTGATGCCTTTGGAATGAAGAACCTGGGAAATCAGCTCTGATGACTCAATCGAAATAGTTCCGACCAACACCGGCTGCCCTTTCTTATGGCATTCCTCTATTAGAATTGCGACTGCTTCATACTTGGCCTTCCTGCTGGCGTAAACGACATCCGACATATCTTCACGAATCATGGGAACGTTTGTTGGTATGACCACAACTTCAAGGCCGTAGATTTTCATGAACTCATCAGCTTCGGTGTCGGCGGTGCCGGTCATGCCGGAAAGTTTTGCATAAAGACGAAAATAATTTTGAAATGTGATGGAAGCGAGTGTTTGATTTTCAGACTTAACCTCTACGCCTTCTCTGGCCTCAATTGCCTGATGGAGACCATCTGACCATCTGGAGCCTTCTTTTAATCTTCCTGTAAATTCATCGACGATGATCACTTTTCCTTCGCGAACCACATAATCGACTTCGTTTTTAAAAAGAGTATGGGCGCGAAGAGATTGATTAATATGGTGAAGAACTTCAATGTTTCTTACTTCGTAGAGATTTCCGATTTTCAAGATTTCCTGAACTTTGATAATTCCATCTTCGGTGAGAACAGAAGATCTCTGTTTTTCATCAACGGTGTAATGAAGATCTTTTGTGAGCTGAGGAATAACTTTATTTACAACTCCATAAAGTCGGGTATCGCCTTCAGATGGACCGGAAATTAAGAGAGGTGTTCTCGCCTCATCAATTAAAATAGAATCGACTTCATCGACGATGCAGAAATGATGATCTTTTTGAACATAGTCATCCAAATCAAACTTCATGTTATCGCGTAGATAATCAAATGCAAATTCGTTATTCGTGCCGTAAGTAATATCGGCCTGATAAGCGGCCTTTCTTTCATCATCTTCCATGTTAGAAACGATGCAACCAACTGTCAGTCCCAGCCATGTATAGAGCTTACCCATTTCATGCGAGTCACGTTGAGCGAGATAGTCATTCACAGTCACGAGGTGCGCTCCCCGTCCGGAGAGTGCATTTAAGTAGAGCGGCAGAGTCGCAGTAAGAGTTTTACCTTCACCCGTCTTCATTTCAGATATTTTTCCCTGGTGAAGTACAATTCCGCCCATAATTTGCACA
The DNA here is from genome assembly GCA_964203555.1 of Bacteriovoracales bacterium. Classification (GTDB taxonomy): domain Bacteria; phylum Bdellovibrionota; class Bacteriovoracia; order Bacteriovoracales; family Bacteriovoracaceae; genus Peredibacter. The sequence goes on along the minus strand of CAXNNO010000281.1, from coordinate 2,095 downwards.
TCAAAGTGCCTCATGTTTAAAACACGTCGACCGGCCTCTCTGACGACGGCAAAGGCTTCAGGGAGAATATCATTGACGGTGGCCCCACCCTTTAGCAGCTGATCTTTGAAAATTTGAGTTTGAGATTGGAGTTCAGAATCGGTCATTGCCACGTAACGGGCCTCAAGAGCATTAACCTGATCGAGCATTGGACGAAGGGCGCGCATATCACGGTCTTGCTTTGTACCAAATAACTTTCGCATCACGGAATCTAACATGAGAGCACCTTTTTTAATCTAGGATAAAATATAGAGGATCAACGGCGATGCCATTGACCCGAACTTCATAGTGGAGGTGAGGACCAGTTGAGTGGCCGGTATTACCTACCGCTGCAAGTAATGAGCCGCGTTTTATTTTCTGTCCAGAGCGAACTGATAAAGATTGATTATGAGCATAGATGGTTTCAATTCCATAACCATGATCCACCTGCACAAACTTTCCAAATCCCGCCTTCTCCCCGGAAAAGGTGACGATGCCATCAGCAGGCGCATGAACCGGAGTACCTTAGGGTGCGCCGACATCCAGACCTTCGTGCATTTTCAAGCGACCGGCCCAGGGAGACATACGCTGGCCGAAGTAGCTTGTTATCCAGCCGTCAGCAGGGAGAATGGTTGGAGTGGAGTTAAGAAATGAATCTTTATCCAAAAGGAACTGGTCGAGTTCATGAATATTGCCTTCAATATTGGCAATGACATCACGGATTTGTGCGTACTTAAAATCAAACTTTGCATAATCATTAGAGAGGGCAAAGCTCCGTCGGGCAAGATCAGACCATTGTTTGGTGAGACGGTAGCTTCTTTCTAAACCGAGAGTGGCCGCAATCTTTTTATCATAAAGTGACTTTAATTCTTTGAACTTTGGCTGGTCTTCGATCTCTTCTTCAAACTTAAGATCCAGAGAGGAGTTCAAATCATCGAGTGTAAAGTTTTCCTTGGCAGGCGCATCTTTCTCAACTTTGTAAACCGGGCCTTTGGCGCTGATATCTTCAAGTCCGGTGATGACTCTGAGTTTTTTTTCAAAAGTGTTAATACGCTTTAAATCATCTCCAAGAGTATTCATCTTCATCTGAAATAATTGAATTTGTTCTTTGAGCTGACGGTTCTCAATTGAAAGGTGTTTGTTCTCATAGACCTGCTGGAGGATTTTCCAGTAGTCATAGGCGAGGACACCAATCAGTAAGCAAATCATGACGGTCATGAAAGCCAGTGATTTAAAGAGAACTGTCGGAATCCTGTAGGTTTTGACCCCTTTTTGTTTTTCGGGGACGACCATTAAAGTGTAATACTTATCCATAGCGAACATTTTACGTTACTCATTCTTGAAAAGAAAACACAAAACATTGAAAAGATTACGCTTGGGCGACGGCGAGAATGGCAGAAATATTGTCCTGGCCCCCGTTTATGTTGGCCTGCTCAATGAGTTCATGGACTGCTCTTTCTAAATCAGCAGGCGTGCAACGAGACGGGTCGGATATATTTCTGTGTAAAATGTGCAGAATGTCGGAATCTGAAACTTTTCCATGCAATCCGTCAGAACAGATCAGGAACATGTCATTTTTGCATATTCTGTAATGGAAAACGTCCACAATCAGGTCTGGCTCAAATCCCACGGACCGTACAAGGACATTTTTTTGAGGATCTTTGAAAGCATCCTCTCTTGTGTAGATCCCAATATTTAATTTTTCCTGAACAAAAGAATGATCCCTGGTGAGTTGAAAAATGTGGTTGTTGTTGACCATGTAAACTCGGGAGTCACCGACATTTCCAATAATCAGTTGAGGCCCACTAAACTGGATCGCCGAAATCGTTGTTCCCATTCCTTTGAGCTCAGGAGTTTCTTCGGCCTTGTCAAAAATCGCCTGATTGATTTCACTGATGATACTTTTCATCAACTTTTCGGGCTCAACGCCAGTGTTTTTGGACAGAATTTTCGGCATAAGCTCGACAGAAAGTTGGGATGCGATGTCTCCACCATTATGCCCCCCCATGCCATCGGCCACAGCAAAAAAATGATTGGCATGGTTCATACAAATCGAGTCCTGATTTGTTTTCCTCTT
>CAXNNO010000280.1:0-3881 GCA_964203555.1 Bacteriovoracales bacterium | reverse complement strand
TACAATTAACAATCCCGCTGTCCTTTGTAGTAAACCGATTGGTGATTATTGTATCGCTAAAGAATGGTGCCAAAAGACTTCAATCGTAAAATGCTACACCATCAAAACGGGCACAGATTCAGTCGGAAATTTGACCTGTCGCCAGCAGTGTTACAATGTGGAGCAATTTGGAGATTGTAAAAATGGTGTTTGTGTTCCCCCTCCACAGGATACGATCCCGCTCTTTGATCCGAATGATCCCAACGCCTGCAATGACGCCGTGCCCGCCCCTAATTTTTAGTGATTGATCCGCTTAATCCTTCAAGGCATAATAGTGATCTTAAGGAGCTGTCATGTCCCTACCTGAACTCAAGGATTGTATCCTTGACCATATTGCCATTGCCGTCAAAAGCATTCCTGATGCTAAGAAAATCTATTCAGACATAGGTTTGGTCTTTGCCTCTGAATTAGAGGAGGTCAAGGATCAAAAGGTCATCACTGCATTTGCAAATGTTGATGCGAATGCACATATTGAATTATTGCAGGCAACTTCTGAAGAGAGCAGCATTCATAAATTCATTGAAACCAGGGGTGAGGGAATTCACCATCTGTGTTTTAAAGTGACTGATGTGTTAGCTAAAACAAAAGAATTAACTGAAAAAGGTTATAAGTTCATATACCCGGCCCCCCGAACTGGTGCGAGGGGATGTTTAGTTAATTTTATTCATCCAAAATCAACCAACGGGGTTTTAATTGAATTATCCCAAGGGCCCGAATGAATCAAGCGCATTTTCACCCACCACAACTGACCAAAGTTAATAAAATTATCATAAGTGTCACTGGTGCTTGTTTTGTGATCACCTCTATCCTCAAGGCCATTGGTGGTTTTTCACTCATCAATATCCTGGGTTTATCAGGTGAGCACTTATTCCATGGATTAGTTTACAAGCTAATCACTTATCCATTTTTAGAAGTTGAATTGATGACTTTTATTTTCAATTCTCTTGTGATCTGGTTTATTGGCTCGGAGCTAGAATCCCAGTGGGGACAAAAAATCTATCTTCGTTTCCTGTTACTGACCATCGTTGGGGTAGGTCTGATCTTTTCACTCGTGACCCTTCTGTTTTTTTTCGGAACTCCATTTTATGGGGATTATCTGTATGGTCTTTCAGGAATAAATTTTGCACTTCTCATTGCATACTCACTCCTTTATCCAGATCGCCAAATGGCCTTTATGATGATTTTTCCAATGAAGGCACGGACTTTCTGCTGGATTCTGGTTGGAATAGAAACCTATGTTGCTGTCTTTGGTTCATCCAATTCAAAAACATCGTGGGCCCACCTCCTGGCGATGGGGATGAGTTTTCTCATCATCCATTTTCAATCCAATCCACTCATAAAAAAAGCACTTCACACGACTTGGAGGCCTAAATCCAAGGGCAAAAAGCATCTTTACGTGGTCAGGGACGACGATGACCAGAATCCACCGAAGTATTGGCAATAAATAGTGCCTTGAGTTATTTCTTGCACAAGCCTGAGCATGGTGGTACAAAGATTTCTCGAATTAAAGTGAGGACTTATGAAATTAAGATTGGCCCTTGAAGAAAAACTTATGGACGCTAGAGTTCGCGATCGTCTTCTTGCTGAAGGTAAAATTACCAAAGAAGATGTTAAAAAATATCTCGACACCCTTCCTGATGAGACTAAGAACGCTGTTCCTCTTGATCATGAAGAAGTTAAAAATATTCAGTAATTTCTTGATTACTGGACGACAAATCCTGAAAAATAAATTTGTTTAATCACAGGTGAATCACCAAGTTTAGTGTTCACCTGTTTTTTAATTTTGTTCTCGAGAAGAATCTTGCCTGTAACGGATTCCAGATCCTCTGGATCTAGATGGGATGCAATTTCAATTACGGTATCTTTAAAAATATGCTCATTGGCCTTGATGATTTCCTTTTGATCCTCTTGAAAAGTGAGGATGTTCATTTCTAAATCCAAGTAGCGCAGGCGAGAGCTTTTAGAGTGAATATTAACAACAAATTTTTTAAACGGTACGGGCCTTAATTGAGTGGTAGCGGCAGCATCAGTTTTGATCGCCTCTGTCTCGGCAACCTGATCAGTTGGATCGGGTTTTATCATGCTATGTGAATAAAAGACCAGGCCGGCACCGGCCAGAGCTATAACTAAATTGACGATAATAAGGATCTTTTGAGCCATGAATCAAGGATAGCACGTACTTGATATAGCGCAAGCGAACTTGAGCATAAAAAAGGGTGCCGAAGCACCCATTTTTATTAAAGATATTTGTCTAATTGAAGCGGAGTAAAGGGAAGATCTAAATCTGTTGCAACCTGTTCGTAAACCAGTTTCCCCTTGTAAATATTAACTCCAAGACGAAGCGGTTTATCTTTCATGATAGCTCGATCGACACCATCACGGGCCAGCATGCGAGCATATTTTAGCGTAACGTTTGTTAGTGCAAAAGTTGACGTGCGGGCAACAGCTCCAGGCATATTGGCGACACAGTAGTGAACGACTCCATCGACAATAAAGGTAGGGTTTTCATGAGTTGTTGGTCTGCAAGTTTCAATACAACCACCTTGGTCAACTGCAATGTCTACAACGACTGAACCTTTTTGCATCCTTGATATCATTTCACGAGTGACCAGTTTTGGAGCTTTGGCACCAGGTACAAGTACTGCACCAATAACAAGGTCAGACTGAAGGACATTGTCTTCAATATTTTGAGAGTTAGAGAAAATAGTGTGAACTTTATTTTCGAAAAGTTGATCAAGTTCTGCAAGACGCTTTGTAGAGAGGTCTATAAGCGTAACATCTGCACCCATGCCTACGGCCATTTGAGCGGCATTTGTTCCGGCAATACCGCACCCAATGATGGTTACTTTAGCACGCCTGACACCTGGAACTCCTCCAAGAAGAATCCCCTTGCCACCCTTGTCCAGCTGAAGATAGCTAGCACCAACTTGAACGGACATACGTCCAGCAACTTCTGACATCGGAACAAGAAGAGGTAGTGAGCCATCATCGAGCTGAATTGTTTCGTAAGCGATGCATGTCGCCCCTGACTTCATGAGGCCTTCAGTTTGAGGTTTGTCGGCAGCAAGATGGAGATAGGTATAGAGGATATGGTGAGGTTTTAGAAGTGCGATCTCATTTGGTTGTGGTTCTTTAACCTTAATGATCATTTCACCAATGTTATACGCGTCCTCCAAAGTTGAAACAATTTTTGCTCCGGCCTTAAGATATTCTTCATCAGTAATGCCAATTCCCATTCCCGCATTATGTTGTACAAATACTTCATGGCCGTCTTGGATTAGTTGACGAGCACCACTCGGAGTTAGACCGACACGGTTTTCATTGTTTTTAATTTCTTTAGGAACTGCAATTTTCATCAGGGACTCCCTTTATAAAGTAAAAGAACGTTGAGCTAAAATTTCGGTCATTCTACACGCTTTTTGGTATCAAGAATAGAGGAACGACTGCCCATCTATGGCCGGTAGTGTATTTTTTACACCCCGCCTTATAAGTTCTTCAGATAATTCAAGGTAATCCCACTCATGCCCCATATGAGTCAGGACGGCCAGTTTGGGATTAATGACGTCAATATATTTTAGTGTCAGTTCTAGATGCAGGTGGGTCTGATGGGGACTAGGCCTTAAGCAATCGATAATCAGCAACTCCAGCCTCGCCTCGGAGAGTTTTTTCAGGGTTTGATCTGGAATCTCACGACAGTCAACAATATAGGCCATTTTTCGATGTCTGAGCCCCATGCTATTTTCATGTCCATGTGGGAGTGAAAAAAAATCAAATTCCTCGTTGAAAATTTTATGGCTTCCATCCTTAATTGTGAATAAATCTAATAGCGGAATTCCACCCCC
>CAXNNO010000279.1:0-3884 GCA_964203555.1 Bacteriovoracales bacterium | reverse complement strand
TCATTCTTCCATTTATGATAAAAACCCTGAATCGCATCATGCTCATGCACAGCACCTGAAACAATATACTGCTGCAATCCATGGACCTCTTCGGTCATATTTCTGGCGTGTGTATAGTGCTTTCTAAGTGCCTCCATCCCCTCGGAAGTTTCAGAAGAAACCAGATAGGTTAAGCATTGATTTCGAAGCGCTCGGGCGCCAAAGGCAGCAGGAGTTAATTCGAATTTTCCTTTTTGCTCCAACCGATCATGCTCTTCGAGAAACCAATTCTGAAAAGACTTCCCTAATTTCTTTCGTAAATTTCGGTGCACTAAATGGATGGCATCAAAATCAGGCCGTAACAGCTCCTGGGCCAGACTACTTTCAGTCGGAAGATCCAGAAGGTACGACTTAAAGGAGAAATCAATTGAATTGCCCTTTAAAAGAGCGGCGAAAGCATCCAGGAAATCATGTGGCAATTCGTCGCTTAAAACACCTGTATTTTTATAGGAATTGAATTCATGAAAAAAGATGTGATGATAAATTTTTTGAGTCGCCTCATACCTCGAATAAGGATCATTATCATGACTCATTAAAGTAATAAGATCCGAATTTTCAAGAGGATAATCCACGTGCACCGGGGCCGAAAATCCTCTATTGAGTGAAAGAATCGCCTCACCCTTGTGAGGTAAACGGAAGGACTCTTTAAGGGACTTGAGTTCGAGTTTAAATTCAACTATGTCCTTGGATTTTTTATCGAGAATTCCCACCATAAAAGGCATGTGAAGAATATTTCCTTCAGGCACTTTATGAGTTGTCGGTGGATATAGCTGCTCGATTTCCAAAACGAGTTCATCCCCTTCTGTTCTCGATCTGATCATGAGTGTTGGTGTTCCGGGACGGGAATACCAATTTCTAAACTGTGAAAGATCTTTTTCGCTTGCGGTTTCCAGGGCACCGACGAAGTCTTCGGTGGTAACCGCTTGACCGTCATAGAGTTCAAAGTACCTATCCATGCCTTTTCTGAAATTCTCTTTTCCGACCAGAGTATGAATCATGCGAATAACTTCAGCACCCTTTTCATACACTGTTCTGGTATAGAAATTGTTAATTTCAATATAGCTTGATGGACGTATCGGATGACTCAATGGTCCTGCGTCCTCGGCAAATTGGGCGTCTTTTAAAAGGCGGACATCTTCAAGACGTTTGACCGCCCTCGATAACATGTCGGAGGAAAACTCCTGATCCCTGAAAACTGTAAGCCCCTCTTTTAGGGTGAGTTGAAACCAATCTCTGCAAGTAATCCTGTTACCCGTCCAGTTGTGAAAGTACTCATGGCCAATGACTCCCTGGATATTCTGGAAATCATGATCAGTTGCACTTTTTTCATCCGCCAGCGTGTAAGTTGAATTAAATATATTGAGACCCTTATTTTCCATGGCACCCATGTTGAAACTATCAACGGCCACAATCATGTAAATATCAAGATCGTATTCAAGCCCAAAGGTTTCTTCATCCCACTTCATGCTCTGTTTAAGGGATTCCATGGCATGACCAGTTTTGTGAAGATTTCCCTTGTCCACAAAGATCTCAAGCTGAACCTTACGCCCTGACATGGTGACAAATGAGTCGCTCGCAACATCAAAGTCACCCGCCACCATGGCAAAGAGATAACTTGGTTTTGGAAAAGGATCCTGCCACTCGACCCAATGGCGCCCGCCAGAAACTTCTCCCTCTCCGGTCTTGTTTCCATTTGAAAGAAGAAAAGGATATTTGATTTTATCAGCGATCATTTTGGTCTTAAATTTTGCCATGACGTCAGGTCTGTCAATAAAGTAAGTGATGCGCCTGAAGCCCTCTGGTTCACACTGAGTGCAGAGCTGAGGGCCGGATTGATAGAGACCTTCCAGGGCCTTATTGCTTGAGGGATCAATTTTATTTTGAATTTCAATGACAAATTTATCCTGCTCAATATTGAGAATAACGAGCTTATCACTTGAGACCTGGTATCTGTCGTGAGGAAGAATTTCTCCATTAAACTTGATCTCAAGGAGCTCCATGCTCTCACCATTGAGTTCAAGATTAACTTTGTTTCCACGAAGCTCTTTGCGCTTTTCAATTTTAAGAAATGATTGAACCAGTGTATATCCCTCATGAATTTCGACAACCAGATCGATTGAATCAATTAAAAAGTCCGAGGGTTTATAATCCTGAAGATTAATCGTCTTAGGTCGTTGCTGTTGCATCTACATCCTCCAAAGTGATCTCATATCCGCTATGAGATCTAACATTAAACACACCCGTGTCTAAAATAAGGTACTGGCCCTTAATACCCATGAGCTTACCCGTGATTTCCGAGACCTTATCGAGATTAAAAGAATTTATTTTTTCAGGATACTTCATGACGGGATAGTTGATCTGCAGAACCTCTTCCTGAAGAATTTTGTGATCAAATGACTTCAGGTCTTCCTTAAGCCTCTCTAAGAGTGTTTCTTTCCATTCCAGGAGGTTAATGTACTCTGTCCCACCTTTGAGCATCTTTCTCCAATCAGTCTTATCGGCGATATGCTTTTTAAAAAGAACTTCTATTTGCCCTGAGACCAATCTGTTTTTAACTTCAATAACAGGCAGCGCTTCAATCGCCCCCTGATCCATCCAGCGAAAAGGCACATTCGTTTTACGGGTTATGCCCACTTTAAGGCCGGAAGAATTGGCCAGATAGATGTAGTGAGGTTGAAAACAATTCTCCTCACCCCAGCGCGGCTCCCTGCAAGTCCCTTTGTCATAGTGACACGTTTCCGGTTTTAGAATGCAAAGATCACATGATGCGAGTTTCATCGTACAGGGATAACATACACCTTCTGCGTAGGACTTTTTAATCCGTTTCATGCAGTTGCTGCAAAAAATCTTTCCCTCGTAGCTGATTTTAATTTCCCTACCGATTAAGGTGGTTAAATCCAGGTATTCATTCTGAAACCACAGACCATAACCCACAGTTATTCCAATCTTCGTATCCATCTTTGATAATCGACCAATTAATTTCATGGGAAAAATTATCCCATTTTTTTGAAAGATCTGTCTTAAAAAAAAAGTTTCTAAATTCACCCTGGAATAATTCCGAACAATCGTGAACTGAACATGGAGGAACAAATGAAAAAATGGATTTTGACACTTAAACTATTGGCACTAAGCCTTGCAATCGTCATTGCCCCGGGGTGCGGCCAGCAAAACGAACTCCCTGAAATTAACGGAGTCAAAGGACCCATCTTTAATGTGATTGATGGTCAATTATTAATGACTTTTAAATTAATGAATATGCAGGTTGATGGGGGATTAAAAATTCAGATCCCTAAAACCAAGAACTCCTTTATGGAGTTTTCACCCAACGTCGTCGATGGTGGGATGATGCTCCAGGTTTTTATGGACGTGGAAGATCTGAGATCAATCTCGATTGGTGTTGGCGATGGCAACTATCTTCCAGACGGCCGTGCGCTTCCGGGAGTTCCTGGTGGGCGTCTTGAAAATTCACTTCGGGTAGATACCGAGTGGAATGATATCTCATTTTACTATCATAAAAAGCTATTTGGTCTTTGGATTCCTGTTGGCTTTGAAACTGCAGAGCTTTCTGGTTACTGGAACGTGAAAATTGATCAAAAGAAAGTAGGTATGCTTGGTCTCGTCGGAAACGATGAAGAACAAAATTTTTCGGCCGGAGCAATTATTCTTTTGGATCTTGAAACTCTTAAAGATAAAAAGCTTAATAAGCTCATCGAAATGTCTAAAAGAAATCCTGGTATCATGTACTAGTCATCATTTCAGTATTTTAGGGGCCTCACGAGGCCCCTATTTTATGTAATTTTTTCTCATTTTCCCGATTTCTCCCAATTCTTGACCAAAGACCCCTT
>CAXNNO010000278.1:0-3886 GCA_964203555.1 Bacteriovoracales bacterium | reverse complement strand
AGAAGGGAGAAAGGGCCAAAACTATAGAGAGAAAATATTGCTATTAAAACTCTTCTCGGAGAGCTTCCTGGCACGGCACAGATGCCTTTAAATAAGTTGATTTAAAGCCCGATCAAATTTATGGGTCTCTGTCTTTCTTGAGAGTGATTTTGAAGATTTTTCTTTCATCGTTTATTTAGTGAGTGACGGTATCCAGAATTTTTCCAGAAAAGAGACCTGCATCTAGATGGTACTGGTGATAATCGTAAAGGGCGGTCCACCTTCTCATTTCCACATCCGCAACATCCTGCTCCCGTAAATTCACAACAAAGAGATCAGAGGCACCCTGAGTCCAGCGATTTTTTTCCGCCTCGGACATCTTCTTTGCCCCTTCAAATTCTTTTGTTGTAATTTTCCATCTGACCTTAGAGTCAGCACTTGCTTTGATGAAAAAAGACAGCTGTTGAGAAAGTTCAGTCTCTAAGAATCGCATACTTTGATCTATTGCCATTAACTTATAATTGTAAGCAACCGATTTTCCCTCCGCTTTTCTGTTTTCCAAGGGAAAGTCAAACTTAACCGCCAATTGCAGACTCTCAGGATCATAGGGTTCATTCGAGGATAGCTCTTTGGCACCCAGGAGTTCAACATTCAGCCCCGGTAATCTGGATTGGTCGTAGTAAGTGCTCTCGAGTTTTAATTTTTCTTTTTCTAAGGACATAATTTCGATTTGAGGGTTTTTCCAGATCTTACTGGAAATGATGGAAGATTCCTTTTTTTTAAGAATAAATTCAGGGTCAGTTTCAAGAGGGATGGGTACAGGGTTACCTTGCTCATCTCTCAGAAACACAGAGAGTTCGGTCCGGATTTTATTCAGATCAATTTCGTTTTTGATGATGTCCCCGTTCCGTTTATCGATTGCCCTTTGGTTGTCGGTCACTTTAAGTCTCTCAATGTCCCCGGCCTTGAATCTCTTTTCAATCATTTCATGGCGAATCTTGGCAAGCTCAAAGATGCTCTTATTGATCTTGAGCTTTTGAGTTTCTAATATCCATTTGTAATACAGACTCAGGGCCTTGTGGAGGTAGACCATTTTCTTCAAATCCACTTGAAGAAGGGCCTGTTTTTTTTCAATTTGCCTGAGCTTTAAATTGGTTCTGTATTCATCGGTTTTAAAATCTCTCAAAAGAGGGACAGAGAGTCCGGCAAAGATTTCTCCTGCTGCTGATGTGCTGTATTTTCCGTCATAGGCAGGAAAGTTTCCCTGTCCCTGCCTGTGACCTGCAACTAAGCTAGTTCCACCAATTGCGGTTCGCCTTTCAATAATTGTTTCGATGTATTGATTATCATACTTGTCCTCAATCCGGTTTCTGGATTTGAAGATGAGTTTATGGTCAAACGCTCCTTCTGCCGCTGTTAGTTCGCCATTGGCAGATTCTGCTTTAAGTTCTGCCTCTTCGATAAGTGGGAAATGATTTAGAACGGACTTAACAACCTCCTGCTCAGTCAGAGCGTGACCTTGCATTGAAACTAAAAGGATTAAAAGAAAAATTTTCATTTTTTATCTTTATCCTCTTCAGAGTCCGCCACTTTGTTGGATAGCATTTTATTAAGTTCATCTTTAACGGGCCCCAAAACAGGAGGAAAGCCGTTTAATTGTCTCCAAATTTCTCTAAAGACAAATGAACCCTTAAGCCGAATATAACCTTTTGCATGAACCCCAAGTCTTAGAAAATTTTGACTAGGCCACTTCGATACCGGAACGAGAAGCACCCTGAATTTTCCATCATGAGAGCTCGCCTGGTCAACAAGATGAACTTTACCCTTGAACGTACCTATAGCAATTGAAGGCCAGCCAGCTATTTGAAGTGCCGGCCATCCCTCAAACTGGAGTTCCGCGGTTTGACCGGGTCTTATCATTGAAGCGTCATTTCCATCCACCCAGAGCTCAACTGCGGGTGTTCTCACCTCGGGAGCAAAGACAAGAATCGGGTTTCCCGCCTTGATAAGCATTCCTCTTTCACCTGAAATAATTCTTGTAATCGTTCCTTTTCTCGGTGCGAAGACTCTTTGAGTGGATTGCCTGGAGAGCTGGGTTTCTGATTTCGTGAGGACGGCTTGATTTTTTGAATATTCAACGCTGTGTTTTGAATAATCAATTTTTGCCTTCTCATAATCTTTTCTGGACGAGAGTCCTTCTGCTAATAATTTTCTTTGGCGGTCGAGGTCAATTTTTGCCGTTTCCATCATTAATTTAGCGGATGCCAAGGCCGTTTTGGCGGCATCATTTTCCCTTGCGAGTCGTTCGAGGAGGGAAGGATCATTATCAATGAGATCTGCAATAAGTTGACCCTCCTCAACCATGTCACCTTCATTAACATGCCACGTTTTTATGAAGCCACCTATAGGTGCTGTGATGGTTTGAACTCGTTCATTGGGATTGATTGCAGTGATCTGGCCATTTCCCACGGTAAAGGCAATCCAGGGGCTGAAAATGAGACCAATAAAACCAACAGAAATAAGTCTTAGGATATTTATTTTTGTCGGCATGAAGGAAAGTCTGGGTTTTACCAGAGAATTGATATCATTCATTTGAATTACCCGTTAGTGCCATGGAGATCTTAAACTTGCTCGCCTCGTAATCATAGATCGCCTCAAGAATTAAGGGAAGTTTTGAGAGAGGAATGAAAATTCCGGAAACAATTATTTCCGCTGAAACGAGCTGCCCCACTGAGAGTTGATTCATTTTTATGAGGTAGCAGCCCAAAGATAAAAGGACGGCCTGGACTGCAACGACAAGAGAACCAATCTTGAAGGAATTTTTTCTGATAAAGTTGAAATGATTGTCTCTGGCATGAAGGAAACTAAAGATATCGGAATCCTTAATCCCTTCTGTTGAATTGATCTTTCTGAAGAGATTATATTTTTCATTGGATTCTTTTATAGATGAATCAATAGCGGTTCTGGAAGAGATGTAAATGTGGAGGACAGTTAAAAGGATGATTACCGCCAATGTCAGGAACGCCGGATGAAAGACGATGATGGTTGATAGGCCAAAAAACATAACAAGGGCAATTTCGATTATATTTGAATAAGATTTCGAAAATGATTTTAAAAGATTTAAGACCTCCAAGTAATAATGGGAATACTCTTTTCTTTTCAGATCCTTCCACCTTTCAATCTCTATACAAAAAATCTCTCGCTCGAGGGACTCAGCAATGATGAGCTGTGAGTGCTTGATGGACTGGGCGACAACAAGTCCCAGAGTGATGAAAATGATAAAGGCCGTAATATTGAGCCATATTCCCGAAAGAGCGAGGTTATTGACTAAAAACTGAACTCCCAGTGGGATGATTAATGTAGAAACCCCGTATGCCAAAGAGTAGTAGACATACATTTTATGGGAACTTAAAAGTCTTATAATTTCGGTCAGGTGTTTCATGCTTTGATTTTATTCATTCGTTATCATTCAGTATAGCCAAGATATGGGGCTTAATTAACGAAAGTCCCTCATGATGCTAAGCATTTCTCGTCTGAAATCATCACTGATGATATTTAAGTCAGATAGTTCAACAATTTTTTTGATGAGTGATAAAACATTCTTGTATTTTTCATCATAGACTTCGGACAAACGAATCTTTAAATTTTTTTTATCCTTCAGTTCTTGATTTGTCAGTTGACTTATTTTGAGTGATTTCTCCAGCAGAATCTGAAATATTTTAGACTCCTGATCCTTAAGTTCATTGTGTCTCTTCATGGCAGAATCCAGTAATGCTCGGATTTCATTTTTTGCATCGTGACTAAGTTCAGGATGAGCATTCAGAATGAGGTCAGTGTGAGATTTAATTTCCTGAAATGAGCGAATCTCCTCGGCTTCAATCCTGGCCGAAAGGTTTTCTTTTTCCTG
>CAXNNO010000277.1:0-3887 GCA_964203555.1 Bacteriovoracales bacterium | reverse complement strand
ACTCTCGGGAAACTTAAGTGTTGGGGTGGAAACTCGATGGGTCAGTTAGGAAACGGGACACTCGTCAATAGTTCTTTACCGGAGCTGATTGACTCTGAAGTAAGCTACACGAGTGTTGTCGTGAATAGTTCCACGAGTTATTCGGCCTCTTGTGGTACGACTAGTAAGGGGTCACTTAAGTGCTGGGGAAATAATTATCAGGGAATGCTAGGTCACAGCTCTAATCTCCAGAGCCGAAGTACGACCGCACCAGCTGCAATTCCAAGTCTTGTAATGGTAAAACTCACGCCCACTTCTATCCCGTCTGGATCAAGTGCTCTCACTTCCCTCACTATTTCTTTGTCGGTAGCTCCCGAAGATGAGCTCGTAGGGTTGAAAGTGCATCACTATCGGTATCGAATAAGTGCTTCGACAGATAGCTGCTTAAATTTTAATAATTTATCAGCAATTAAAAATGTAAACGAAAATATAGTCGAAGATATATCCACACTGCCTGATGGAACTATTTCGCTTTGTGTATTTCCAATCAATGAGTTCGGGGAGTCGACTCTTATTGGAAGATCTTACGTATGGACAAAACTGACTCAGCCTAATCTTTGAAATATCATGCATAAACAGGAAAGCGGTTAAGGAATAGATTTTAAGTTGAAATCTATTTCTATTTCTTTATCCCACGCCAACTTTTTAACAAGTTTGCCGGATCCCTAAAACGCAGATAATTGTTAAACTTCGGTTGAAATTTTTTCTTCAAAAAAACGTGTTTTTTTCTATCGAATCGAAGACTTCTTTGTTCGGTGATAATTTCAGGCACAAAACTCTGAATAAAGGGCGAGGAGACCTCTACTTGCCCCCGGGAAACCTCGAGATCATATTGATTTTCATTAGAGGAGATTTCAAATTCGGTCCCTCTGACCACAAAAACAATTCCATCGGCCCGGATTTTGTGGTCAATTTCCTGACCGTTCTCCAGATGAAAGTTAAAACGAACTAAACCTTGTTGAAATCCAATCACGGAAGATAATGTCTCAGGTTTGGTCGTTTTGATCGAGTGTTCGGAAAGGATCAAAATGGATTTTGGTCCAAGACTAAGCTGATTGGCCGGATAAATATGAATTAAGATTCTGGAGCCTTCGCTGTGGATTTCATCACCCAACTCAAGAGATAGATCGGATAATTGAAATATTTTCTTTCCAGCGCGCAGGATGAAGGCATCTTTCCCAACGGAGGATTGCAAAATCCTACCTATGTCGGCAAAAGCAGAAAGGGAAAAAATAAAACAAGCACATAAAATCAGTCTCATCGCTTAGCCTTGAGAGAATCAATTAGAATCATTCTTCGTAGACAACGATCACGGTATCCCATGACCTGATTTTTTCATTAAGAAGGACACCTTGTTGACGATCAATTTCATCGACAAAAATCGAGTTATTAAGAATCCTGTTGCGGCCTTCAGCTTCCTTGGAAAGTTTAAACTGCCCAGGCCGCCTTCCTTTACCCGTATCCATGATCTTCTCTCTGAGAAATTGAGATGTTTCCTGAATGAGCCGCACGCATCCACCAGAGGCCCTGGTACCCAGTTCAGCATAATGAGATTTCGTAGTGGCATGCAAGGCAATTCCCCCTACGAAAAAAACGGCGTTAGGCATGGGAGCATTCCAAGCATAAGATAAGTAATCCTGATACATCTTGGTTGGACGGAAAAACCCTTTCGGAGTGGTAGAAAAATAAACTCTTCCAGACTTTGCTGTTTCCTGCCTCTCACGTCCTGTGGATATTTTCTCTCTGAGGATTTCAACCCCATTTTCATACATGGTCAGGGTTTGAGCTCCTCGTCCCATGGACGCTTTATTGACAGCAATAACAAGTCGATGGGATCGAACAGCGCGGGCAACGCCCTCACGATTAAGATCCGGACTAAGAGCAGCGTCCATTTCTGCCATCATATATTCTTCAATGGGAGACATTCCGGAGGCCAATGCCTCTTCATCTGTTAATGCATAAACTTCATTTGTACTCATAAACGCCATGCCGACGCCCAAGATGAAGAACTTCCAGTTTATAGATTGCATAGGATACTCCCCGGATAATAACGTATTGATTAAGAAAATTTAAACCAGAGAAGGTTAAGATGCGATAATCTGTGAAAAAATATCCACCTATAATACAAAAGTGTATAAATTCTGGACACTCTCAGAATCAAGTCAAGATCGGTCTATGTCGGTTGAGCATTTGCAGATCAGGCATTGGACTAATTTTGCTTTAATCTGCAATCGAAGAGGCAGCCCATGAATACCACTGCCCGATGTGTTTAAAGAGACCGGTCTTGTGATTGAAGAAAAAAGTAAGCAAGACAAAAATGTTATTTTTTTTAACTATAAGTTATTTAGCTCTGAGCGTAAGCTGTATATGAGGTTCACCATGTCCACATTTTCCCGTATCAGTTCATCACTGCATGAGATGCCTAACCGGCGCAAAATCATCATAAGCTGTTGCTGTTTATTTTCAGGATTCCTGATTTTTTTTGTCTTTAATATAAAATCCCCTGCTACCTTAAACTATGATGAGTATCACTACATCCCATCAGCTCGCCAGTTTATACAGATGACTGATAATCAAAATCATGAGCATCCACCTTTGGCCAAAGAACTCATTGCTATAGGAATTGTTCTTGCTGGAGATGGCCCGGTTGGTTGGCGGATCATGAGTACCATCTTTGGTGCCCTCACTGTCATTGGGCTCTACCTCGCAGCATTAGCACTCTTTAGAAATCAACTCTCCGCCCTTTTTGTAGCATTCATGAGTGGCTTCAATAACCTGCTATATGTCCAGGCCCGCATTGCTATGTTGGATACCTTTATGGTGGCCTTTATTGTGCTGGCCCTGGGGTTAGGACTATGTGCACTTTTTCCTTTAAAGACTTCTCCATCGGACAGTCATAGGTCCAACCATGTAAGACTTCTCAACGCAAGCGGCATCATGATGGGGGCTGCTATTGCTTGTAAATGGTTTGCCATTGTTCCCTGGGTGGGCATCTGGGCCCTACTTTTTGTGTATCGTTTTTTAAGTTATTGGAACATAAGCATTGGAAAAGAACCAATTCCTACCAGTCTTTCGACTTTTTACCCATTGGAACAGATCACTTGTTTTAAAAAATGGGATTTTGTTCGCAGCTGGCTCCTGCTGCCCCTAATCACCTACTATCTAACCTTTCTTCCTTTTTTATTCATCAGTCCTGAAGAAAACGAGAGCACTTATTCTTTAACAGATATCCTTTTTGCCTTCCAAGAAAACATGTGGAATAGACAGATAAGCCTTAGTGCTTTTCATTCTTTCTTAAGTGGTTGGGCCGAATGGCCGCTTATGCTCAGACCCATTTGGTATTATTTTAAAATGGACCCTGACCGCAGATGGTTTCAAGGGGTGGTATTTTTAGGAAATCCCTTTGTCCTCTGGGGTGGAATCCTAGCACTCTTGTATACTGGCTGGGATTTTTTTCGAACCCGTAGTTTTTCTGCTTTTTGGATTCTTTTTTCTTATGGTTTATTTTATTTTTCCTGGATAGTGATCCCTAGGAAAATTACATTTTTTTATTATTACTACCCTGCAGCCCTTGTTTTCAGTTTTGCCTGGGCCTATCTCCTTTTTCGGATTTCTCCTAAAAAAATTTCATTATGGGTTCACTCATTTATTTTGACCCTGACGCTAGGATTTTTTATTCATTTTTTTCCCCTTTTAGGGGCCATCGCTACTCCCCATGCTGAACTTGAAGGGTGGTTATGGCTTGAGGGGTGGTTTTAATAATCAGTACCACTCTTGAAAAACGTTTAAGATTGCCTTCAATTCGAAAAATCATTATTTTTATATAGTTAACGAATAAGAGTTTAGAC
>CAXNNO010000276.1:0-3895 GCA_964203555.1 Bacteriovoracales bacterium | reverse complement strand
AAACGGCCAACGTCGTTCTCGGGAATGCTTTTAATATTAATACCGGTATCGTCGTTGATACACATGTAAAGCGCACGGCCCATCTATTGGGACTCACAAAACAGACTGACCCTGTCAAAGTGGAACTGGATTTGATGAAGCTTTTCCCTCAGGATCAATGGACTGATTTGTCACATCTGCTCATTTTTTTGGGGAGAAGAACTTGTCTGGCACGCAGACCTCAGTGTGATTTGTGTAATCTAAAAGATGTGTGTTCTTCTAAAGATAAATTTTTGAAAGTTCCAAGAAAAGCTCCTCATGGCACCAAATTAAAGGCGGCCGGTAAATCTTCTCCACGGAAGTGACTTCCTTTCCCTCGGAGTAAAATTTCAATCCGGCCTGGTGACAAAGAAGTGTTCCGCCAGCGATATCCCAAATATTCTTCGGGTAGAGACTTATGACAAAATCACTTTTATTAAAGGCAAGTCGACCAAGCTTATAGGCAATACTTCCCAGGGGGTTTAGCAAGAATCGATCACTCTCTTTGTGAGCATAAAGCTCGTTTTTCAATTCGGTTCGCGATACCTCGCCTCGATAAACGCTTTTAGATTGAAAAGGAAGCGGTTGCGCCTCATGAAAACATTCACGTGTCTTTGGATTATAAATCCAGCCCTCGCCCTGGAAAACTTCTGACTCAAAAATTCCAATCGAAATTGCCCACTCATCTCTCCCTTCAATATACTCACGCGTTCCATCGAGGGGATCCAGAGCAAGAAGTGGAAACTTCCAGTCTGAAAACTTTTCTTCTGAATAGAAAGTCGCCTGTGGGAAATATTCTTCCATCAGAGTTTCAATATGAATGGATAAAAGCAGATCGAGTTCGGTCACAGGAGAATGATCGGGCTTGAATTGAATGGCAGCCGTTGGGTTTTGCTGCACGATACCATCAATAATCGGAAGCTGGGTACGCATCAGTTCGGCCAATGATTTCATCAATAAAAGTTTTTTATCCACAAATAACTCTAACTTTTCCACAATTTAATTTATTGTGAAATTCTATTTAAAACTTACATCTCGCATTAGAAATACAATGATTTCATGGCTTTGGTGTTTTCGTAATCACTCATGCCTTAAAATAAATTTTAAGATCTTTTCTTGACTAATGCAGTTATCCCCAATTACACAGCTTCATACAGGGCCAGCATCTCGACAAAACCATCTCCAGCAATGGAAAGGGCAAAAATCCCGTCAGACCCCATACTTTTTTCGTCTATGACCCCAGTGACAAGCTTAACACCGTCTGCATCAACGTAAACAAAAGGCTGATCTGTATTTCTGGATGGTCGAGAGGAGAAATGCTGATAGCAAGAAGAGAAGTCTTTAAAAACGGTAGCGGTTAAGGGTGCCTTGTACAAAAGTCCTCCTTGATCGCGAGGAAGAGAACCATACTCTTCTCGAATTACTTATTGTTATTGTAACAACAAGCCAGAGAACGGTGCAAAAGAAATCTTTGAAAAATTAGTAAATCAGAGATCTTAACCTAATCATGACGATTGATCAGCTCAACTATATCAGGCGGGGACTGATAAAAATTATAGAGAATTCTAATCCGTCCCTCGAAATGGGAATCGAGTAAACACACCAGAACGTAAATCATATAGATAAAATTTCTACGTGAGCGTAGTCGGGAAATACTCTGAAAGATCCATTCCATGGGCAGAAGACAGAGAAAAACAACAAACCACAAGAGTCCAAAACTATGAATTAAATCCTTCTCAATCCAAAGTCCCATAAGTAGGACACATAAAATGAGCACTGAAAATTCTCTCAGTCTCTTTACGTCCAGCGTGAGTACCGAGAGTTTTTTTCGAGTGGGTTTAAAATTCATCAAGAGTAAAGAAATCAGACCCAGGATGGATAAAGAATAAAAAGCCTTTCTTTTGAGAACGATCCCAATATAGGAACGAATCTGGGACAAACTCGAAGCGTCTTCAAAAAAGCGCAGATCAATTTGAGTAATCATCGTGATCAAAATTAAAAACATGCCAAGCATGGTGTATTTAACAAATTGCCCACGATACCAGTCCGTACTCTCTTTAAGGAAGGAAAAGTACAGCAAGGAAGTTCCAACGGGAAAAAGAAAGACGTAATTAAAATTTAACACAACACCCATGTAACTCAAGAGCCCAAACATCAAGCCCGATCGATAGGTCGAACTTTTAACACACCAGAGAATGCTCCAAACCCAGAGAACGGAAAAACAGGTAGTGGCACAAAGGTAGGGATCTTTTTTAAGAAACAATGAAAAAGACCACGTTGAAACCAGGGCAAAAAGACCAAGAATAGATAAACGTCTGGAAATAAAAAAGCGTAAAATGCCATAAAAGGCGAGTAAATAAAGACTAAAATTAACGAAGTAAAAATGCATGCTCCAGCCGAGATTCACGAGATGAGGAAATCGTCTAAATGGATAAAAATTCATATGCAAAAAATTCCACCACTGCCCGTGCATTTTCTCGTCTGGATCAACAATTAATTTGAGTGTCTCAAGGTTACTCATGAACGGGAAGCTCGGCATGCTAGTGACAAACATGGCGATGGTTAAAAAAAGAACTGTTTTTTCAAAAGAGTCCAGATACTTATACTCGGTAAATTGAGTGGACACTGATTCTTCGATAATTTTTCCACGAGTGGGCCAGGAGTAAAAAAGCCCGACGACAATAAAAAATCCCCAAAAAAAATGTCTGACGATATTTTCCGGAATAAAGGACATCACGTTGAAAATGATCATCATCGTGGCATTGCCAATGACAAGACGATAAAGCACCCGATCAATGGTCGAATTGGCGCGAAAATAGATCTTAAAGCGATGATCAATCTCTTTTCCCAGAAGGTACCACTGGCCGGCCATGAACATCAAATACGCAAGCATCAGAAGACTCTGGACAAAGATGTTAATCTCGACAGTTTTTTGGATCAAAACAGGCAGGAGAAGGAACGAAAAGTAGATAAGTATTCGATTTAAAAAGAATCTGGATTTTTGCCAGAGAATATTGGATTTTTTTACTAAAGTATCTTCCATTTTAACCGATTAGTTTAGTGGGATATTAAAAAAATCCCAAACCTATAGACCAAAGAAAGAGAGAAGACTTGTTCACCTTCTCTCTTTTTTTTTCTTATTCTGCATACCCATGATGGTAGCTCACTTTCTTCCCACTTGCGACAATTATGTCCCGTGATACTCTAAAGTTGGGTGTATCGGATTTATACCCGACTCCAAATGTCCACTTACTTTCATGGAGGGAAGATTTGGGGATTGCATTCGGCTCCATCAACTCAGGCCTTCCCAAGGATATTGTTCAACAAATTGTTGAAGCTGAAAAAATTCCATTGCAACAGATGGAAGTCCGCAAGGGAAAAGTCACAGATAAAAAAGCTCTTGTTCAGCAACTGACTTCTCTCGTTGAGAATATGCGCGGTGAAATTCTAAAAAATAAAAATGCCCGAAGCCTAAGAGAACTTGCCATTAACACCGGTGACTCTAAGAGTATCGCAGTTAGCGCAGATAAAAATATCGCTGATCCCGGTAAATACCAACTTGAAGTTCTTCAGATGGCTCAAAAATCTTCGGCCATCAGTTCCGGCGTAGAGGACAAAGAGAAAACCTACGTCGGCGTTGGTTACATCAGAGCGATTCTACCGAACGGGGATAAAAAAGAAATCTACGTGGATGAAAAGAGTGCCAATCTCACAGGGATTGCAAAACTCATCAATAGTGATGCCGAACTCGGTATGAAGGCAACTGTCGTTAACGATGGTAAGGATTCAGACGAGCCGTGGCGTCTGATGGTTTCCATGTCAGAGACAGGGGATAATAATAAAGTCGAGTTTCCCTATCTTTATTTAGTCGATGGTG
>CAXNNO010000275.1:0-3898 GCA_964203555.1 Bacteriovoracales bacterium | reverse complement strand
CCGCAATAAATTGTGACAGGATTCGAATCATGAATCTTATAGAGCTCTTTTTTTGAGAGGGTGAAGTTTTTAATTTTTTGATTGGCCGAGAGAGCAAAACATTGAGAACTAATTATTCCAATAAAAATTAGAAAATTCAATTTCATGTTTAAAGCTCTACCGGTTGATGCTTAATTTCTTCAAATTTCCCATCGAAACATAATCTATCGTAAAAATTCACAAATCATCCCTCTCGCTTTTAGTAACTAAAAACATGAATATCTAGATCATACTCAGTTTCAAATCCATTACCAGAAAAACCAAATCCGGAATTATTTTTATACGATGAATCCGTCTGATTTGAATCAACAAAGCCCCCGGCCCTTCCACCAACTTCCGTTCCTCGAGTGGACTCACTCCTCATTCTTCGACAGTTTGCGCCTATTTTTATCCTGGCCCCTTCCCTGATGCTAAAACTCGGGGGAGTGAGAATAAGGCCAATTGAAATTTGAGAGCGCGTCTTAAATAATTCAGATCCTAGTTTAGGTGATATGGTAAGCTCAAGTTCTGTATCTGTAGAACCCTTGGTCGCAATGAGTAGTCCTGATTTAACTAGATTTCCAATGTTGTCCTGAATTGCAGCTCCTTGGGAGGAGTTGATAGTAATTTGCCCATCTCTCAGTAAAAATTCATGAATTCTTGATGTATCATTAGTGTAATCGAGGCTTATCAGATCATAGGTAACTTCGTTTCTATCCCAGTCTCCACGCCCACAATCACCTCGAACTTCGCGAGTTATTCGCTCAAAAGGAGTAAGGATTTTTTGAGACATGACTTTAATTTTGATGTTATTTGTTTCAAGGGGCAAAGTCCCGGAAGTTGAAACGATACCGTTTGAGAGTGTCGTTCTAGAAACATAAATGGGCATTTTTTCAGTTTTCTTGTCAGATAGATAGGCAAGACCTATCCCTTCATTGTGTCTAAACTGATAGCTATAAACATTATCACTGATCTGAGACACTCCAATAATCCATTTTAAGATTTCATTTTCTCCTGTTTCGCCAAAAGATCGCTGTCTATTAGAGAGCTCAGAAATCTTATCAATGCTTGAGTCAGTCATTAAAACCGTATCCTTAAATCTCTTTTTTAGAATTGATTTGAGATTTTCACCTTTTGGATTAATGCCGACATAAATTGTCTCCGACTTTGATTTTTCAAAGTCATCTCCTAGAGGAGTTGAGATTGTGATAGGGACAGTAACGGAAGTTACTTTTTCCAAAATGGAGCTATAGGTTTGATTAGTTTCATAAATGGTAAAATCTCTGAGCTTAAGAAAAAAGCTACTTCCACCGCTCAGAAAAGCTTCATTAATAATTTTAGGATCAAAGCTTTCAAAATGAAGGTTGATTTTATTTTCGTCATTAAAATTATAGGTACCATCTATCTTTTTAGATTCAATGAAGATGAGTCCCTCGCGATCCTTTGATTTATAATATACGTCAAAAACGGGGTTTCGGTAGGAGATATGCTTTTTTGAGTTTATTCGAAACTTATTTCCAATGATGGCCGTAGCGCGTATTAATTCAAATCCTGATCGGTAATATTTAAGAAGTTCTTTGGAGATTAAATAAAGCGAATCCTCATAGAGAATAGGAGAAGAATAAGATAATATTCCATCGTTATAATCATAGAATTTGAAATTGTTCTTTTTAAATGAATTTGCCGTCGCGTAGCTTTTTAGCAAGGACTCCATATAAATCCCACCCTGAGATGAGTTTTGCTCTATTTCTTCCCATGAGTTTCTGATTTTATTATCTTTGATATTGATCTCAAAGCTCACTGTTGATCTATCAGACTTATTGTAGAGATCGACCTTGAGTTTCATTTCATCAAAAAGCCCTCCTTCAAAGCTCGGGATGTCTGCCACAAACTTATCAGATCCAGCTTTTTCTTCTTCGGAATCAGTTTCCCCGTCACCGTCTGAATCAAGATTTGAGCTTTGGGCAGGGGTCGCTTTTTCTCCTTGGGGTGGATTGTATTTATTCTTAGAGTCAGGCTGAAATGAGCAGGCCAATAAAAGAGTGAGAAATGGAATATAAAATTTCATGATTATCCTTAAATGTACTCAATGCTTAAAAACCCGTCTCCGGTGATTGGCATTAATGATTTTTGTGTGAGGTCGTGGATTTGATAAAGTTCTGAATTATTTGCTTCATTGCAAGTTGGGGGACTAGCTAAATATCTATCGCAGTCTTGACGTGGCGAGGTGCATGTTTTGACTCCACTGCATGTTGTGACGAGACTGGGTTTAATGGAAAATGAGATGGCCAGACCATTTGAACGTGGAAGCTTTGAGATAAGAGAATTCTTTAATTTTACCTCTATCACTTCTGAGTTTTTAATTCTAAAGAGAGCATCTTTAGAACTAATGAGGTCATCCAGACGAAATTCAATTCCATTAATTGTTAAATAGATGAGCCCTGATAATTGAAGGGCCTCCACTCCTGTTACTGTTGCCGTCTCTGAGCTATATTGCCAACAGAGATTAGCTATATTGCACGGAAGAAGCCTTGAGATATTTTGTTTAGAATAAGTAACACTGTGGGGTCTGAGGTTGAGTCGTATATCGCCTAAGTTTGAGCTCAAGACTTTAATCGTCTTAATTGCTTTGGGTAGAGATGAGGAAATGGAAGCACCTATATAGCTAGGAATAAGGTTAAATCGACCCTCACTCGATAAATACGAAAGAGTGATGACATCCCCCGGGCCAAATGAATAACCAAAGGGGTTATTTGAAATCTCATTTGTTAAGATTTGCCACTGGTATTGAACAGCTTCTCCCTCATTGAAGGGAGTTCTCTCAATTGTCGTCTGTTCAACCTTCTTTCCGATACTCAGAATCTTAGAATTTGAAATATAAAATTTCTCGCTCAAAGAATTGTTTAGTATTTGAACTAGACCGGCACTTTTCCCATTTACACCAACATATTTTAAAACTTCAGTCTCCCCGTCATAGTAAAGAACCGGAACGGATTTTTCTTTAACTTGTGTTAGTATTTGGCGATAAAATTTACCCGTCTCCTGGATCTTGAAATCCCTGAGTTTTAAATAAAGGAATCTTCCCCCGGATAGGGAGATCTCTCGCACAAGATCTTTATCATTTGAAGAAAACTGAAGGGGAACCACATATTCCTCATTAAAGAGATATGATCCTGAAAGAAAATCAGTCCCAATGAGCTTGAATGATTTCTGGTTGTCATCGTACCAAAAAAGATCAAAGACAAGATCAGTATATGTCTGTGAGTTTATATAGTTAAACTTCATTCTATTTGAAATTGCAAAATCCATTGATTCAAATTGATGAGAAGTTGAAAGATCCATCACCTTCTCAGAAAAAGGAAAGATTTGGAGATCATTCATCCTGGGTGGGGCGTAGAGGCCTATTGTTTCTTCGGTTATATCTAATATGAGGCTTGAGAGCTTAAAGTTCGATTTTTTAGCAAGAAGAGCGTTCTGCTCAGTGAGAAACTGGGTCCCTTGCGCCAAAAAGTCTCTCTCTTCAACTGGAGTTCCATTCTCGCGAGTAACATTTTTTCTCACCTGAAATGATACATCTTTGCTTTTATTTGTGGCTCGGTCATAAAAGGATGTTGTGAGTTTCATCTCTGAAAAGAATTCACCTTGGAAGCTTGGGATATTTGCAACAAAGGCGTTTAGGCCCTTAGCTACTTCATCTGAGTCTAAAATTCCATCACCGTCAGAATCTAGATTGCTAGAATCAACATTTAGCTGGGTACTTGTCTTGTTGTCAGCTGGATTTTTAAAAGAACAGCCAATTATTTGTAATAACAAAATCAATATAATAAATTTCATGAATCCTCATTCTATTTTCAGCAACGATTTTGTTAGATTACTCTTG